>CAWUOE010000020.1:0-18914 GCA_963923355.1 uncultured Gemmataceae bacterium
CACCTTCATGTCCTTGCCGCTGTAGACCACCAGGTGCGGGGCGGCCCCGGGGCCGGGAACCGAGACCAGGTCGGCCACGCCGTCGCTATTGAGGTCCGAGGTGGTGTCGAAACGCGGCACCCCCTGGTACCCGGTGAAGGGGATAATCGGGGCACCCAGAGTTTCCCCCTGGGGTGACCACGCCTGCAGGCGTCCGCTCTGGCCCACCGCGATGTAGGCGGCCTTGGTACCGAAGATCGATTCGGGTTCTTGGGCAGTGCGGATTGTCCGTTTCGACTCGTTGTTGAAATGGCCGTTGGTGAGCAGGGTTTCCAGTTTGCTGGACTTGCCTCCCAGGTAGGCGAGGGGCGATTCGATCGCGATGTTGCCGTTGGTGGCGCTGAGCTTCGCCCCCTTGATGGTTCCCAGCAAAACCTTGCCTTCCTCCCCGGTCGCCAGGGCGATGCTGCCACCCGGGGCTGCCTGGATGTCACCCTGCACGGACACCTCGGTGCCCGCTTCCAAGCGTACATGCTTGGCGTTGAGGCTGCCCGACTGGCGGACGATGGATCCGAAAACCGTGACCTTTTCCGGGGCCACATCGGTGAAATTAACATCCACCTCGGAGGCGGTCTGATGGATATTCAGCCGGCGGAAGTCGGTCCAGTCGATGTTGAATACTGCGCCTTCAGCGCTGATGCCGCTCGAATCCACGGTGATCACCGAACCCAGCGTGCCGTGCACAAGCATCTGGTCCGACTGGCCCGTCACCGAACTGTCGATGGTGACCGAAGCGTCCGGGTTGAACGACAGGATCTCGAAGCGGTCGCGACCGCCTCCCTGGTCGATCGAGACAGACCCGTAACCCTTGGTGAAGGTGACCCGGTCGTCCCCGCTTCCCAGCAGAATGGTTGCCGGGCCCTGGCCGGTCCAACTGATCCGGTTCAGCAGGCCGACGCGGATGTCGTTGGTCTCCCCTAACACCACCTCAAGGCCCGCCTGGATGGCGGAGAAGTCGAGTGTGGCCCCGGTCAGGTCCACACCGCTGATGTCGTCCTCGCCGAATCGCTCCGCGAAGACCAGTTTCACACCCGCGCCCGCGTGGATGGTGTCCCTCCCCCGGCCGGCGTCGATGATATCCGTACCGCCGCCGCCGGTGATGTCGTCCTGACCCTCGCCACCGATGAGGTTGTCGCCCAGCGGGCCGCCGACGATCGTGTCGAAACCCTTGCCGCCATCGATGTAGTTGAACCCTTGGCCGCCGATGAGGATGTCTCGCCCAAGTCCGCCCTCCAGGTGGGTGGGCGACAGGACGCCCGTGCAGTCGACGATGTCATCACCCGCCCCGGCGATGCCAACCACCTTGTCCACATGGTGGTACACCTGTGGCTTCGGATTGCCCGCCGCGTCCACATATTGCGGCTCGCCCGCCTGGTTGTACAACTGCACGCTGAGCGACTCGTCCCCGGCCACGCCTCCCAGGTGGCGGATCTCGAAATGCTCGTCCGCCATCTTTCCGGTTTGGCTTCGCCGTCCCGCGGTGGGCCCCATGTTCAGGTACAGCGATCCGAAACTGGCCGCCTGTTCGGTGGGCGGGGTGGGGTCGTTCTTGATGTTGAACAGTGTGAAGCTGCCGAAATTCTGCTTCCAAATCTTCTTCCATTTGAAGGGCAGCCACAGTTTCAGGTAGGCGTCGGCCGAAACGCTGCCCTTGAGATCGAAATCAAACAGGTTCAGCGGGGTGCTGAAATTCGATCCGGCAAGCTGGATCATTTCCTGCAGGTTCAGCCGGCCATCGGCATCCACATTGGGGGTCATCGACATGTCGATGTTGAAGTTCCCCTCCACACCGGCCTTGGCCAGCCCCGCGTTCAACTCCACGCCCATCGACAGCGAACCACCGGCCGTGATGGAGGTGTTGTCGCCATCCACGAACAATCCCTGCATCAGGATGTCCTGCGCCAGGCCCTCCAGGGCCGAGGTGGACAGGCCCTGGGTGCCATTCACCGTGGCCGCCACCCACTGCTCCAGACCGGCTGAATCAAACCCGATGGACAGGTTCACGCCGGCGTGCACCCCCGCCCCGAAGGTCATGAACAACGGCCCGTACAGTTCAAACGATTCCTCGATGCTGAATTGCGCTGAGAAGCTCGGGAAATTGATGTGGAAGATGTCCACCGTCTGGCCGGTGATCAACCCGATGATGTTCTGCGGGTCAAGGATGTCGAAGGAGATTCCCAGGCCCCCGGACATGCCGTAATCCTGGTTCACAATGCTGCTGGCCGCCTCGGTGAAGTTGTTCTTCGCGGAGTTGGCGTATTTGTTGAGGTAGTTGTTGACCGCGTTGATGCTGTCCTGCTTGCTGGGCAGTTGGGTGATCTGCTGCGGCTTGCTGAGGCCGCTGGAAGCGTCGCGGAAGTCGTTGGCAAAGGTGCAGACAACGCCCAGCGGCACCTTGTAGCTTTCACCGGGGTTCTGCTGGATGTAGTTCACCGCGCTGGTGATGTCGTTCAGCATGTCATCAATCGCCGAAAGCGCGGTGATGAAGCCGGTGTCCGCGAGGCCCATGCGTCCTGCCAGGCCGATGATGGAGGTGTCCCCGCCGATGATGTCGCTCAGGACCGGCGTCTGGGCCTCCAGGGCGCTGATGATCGGTTGCACCCCGTCCGTGATCGGCTTGAGGTAGGGGACCACGGCCCCCAAGTAATCGGAAATAAAGGAACCCAGGTCCAGATAGAAATTGTCGTAGCTCACCTGCGGCGCGTCCTGCCCGGGCGACCAGGTGATGCTCATCGTGTTGCCTATGCCGGGAATGGCGGCAGCGATGCCGCCCCCCGCCACCTTCAGCTCGAAATCGATGTTCATGCCGATCGTCGGCGTCGAAAGCGTCGTCTGGAACAGGGAAGATGGGCTCGTGGCATTGATCTCGGCCAGAGTCAACTGTCCGTTGTGATTGGGGTCGGTTAGCACCGAGCTGAACGGCATCGAGAAGATCTCGCCGGTACCGGCGCTCATCGATCCGCTCAGCAATCCGATGGTCATCGTGGTGCTGAAATCGGCATCGGGCCCCGCGTTGACGGTGCCCGAGAACTGGGTACCACCCCCAGTCGTCGGGATGGCGAAAAACCCGTTGAAGGCGTCGATGCCGAAGCTCAGGTCCACCGTGGCAGTACCGGATTCCACCAGGTTGAGGTCCGCCGGGTTGTTGATCGACAGCGGTATGCCCGGCATGCCGAAACTGAAGGGCACCGATGTGTTTGACATGGTGTAGTCGATGATCAGCGGGCAGGTCACCGCCTGAACCCCGGTCACCACATTCGACGAATTGACGAAAGCCTGGTTGGCGGCGCTATAGGTGAGGGTGTTGCCGTTGACATCCAGGAATTTGGGCAGATAGCCGGTGGTGGACCTGTTCGTTTGGCTGCTGGTGAAACTTCCCGTCGTGAGTACAAGGGCGGGGTTCAGGACCAGGCCCGGGGTGGCCAGCACCGCGTTATAGACTGTGCACGCCTCGTTGTAGAGCTGGGTCTCTGCCGACTGGTTCCCGGTGGTTGCCGCCCCGATGCTCACCACGGGATAGGAATAGTTGGAGCCCCTGTTTACAAGGGTGATGGAGGCGACCTTCTGTCCGCCATTGCCATCAGAGGTCATCGTTACCGTGGCGGTGGCCCCGGAGCCCCTGCCGCCGTTGCTGTCGGTGATCGTCACGGTGGGGGTGGCGGTGTACGAGTTGCCCGATTCGAGCAGCGTGATGCTACTGAGCGCGCCGCTGACACCGTTCACGGTGCCAACCGTGGCGCTGGCGGTGGCGTTTTGATCGCAGACAGGCACGAACGGCGTCAGGGTCGCCGCCAGGTTGTCAGCGATATCGCCGTAGGTGCCGAATGCCTGGCCAAAAGCACCTGTCCCACTGCCAATGATAATCTGGGTTGTATCCTCCATCGATCCACCGAAGACCGTTTGGAGGGCCGTTTCCAGCGCACCAATCCCTTGGTGGAACACATTGGGATCACCCAGTGCGTTGGCCAACGACATGGCCGCAATGTCGCTGTTGTACAGGCTGGGCAGCCCGAAGGTGACCGAAGGCGTCCCGGTTGGGTTGCTGCTATTGCGTGTGCCTCCGGTGAACCGGATCACGGGCGAGACATAACCCGACCCGCTGGTGGTGATGGTGATCGCAGTAACCACGCCATTGGTGATGGTGGCGGTTGCTGTGGCCCCGGTACCTTTGCCCCCCTCATCGATGATGGTGACCTGGGGCGCGGTGGCATAATTGGTGCCACCGGACAGCAGGGTGGTACTGGCGATCCCGCCCGAGCTGTTAAGCGAGGCAGTCGCCACTGCCTGCAGGCCCAAAAATTGCTGCAGCGAAGCGGTGGGGGCCCCGCTTGACCCCCCGATGGAGTAGGCCCCGGAATAGCAGGTGCTGGTTGGGTAATAGACCGGCAGGGCCGCCTTGTATGTGCCCGAGGTCGGCGCCGCACCGCCCAGGGTGGAAGCGAGAACCCCGGTCGCGAGGGTGTTGGCCGCAAGGGTGGTGGAGATTGCCCCCCCGGAAACCGTCACGCTGGCCGGGGTGGACATGCTGGAATCGAAGTAAATGGCGGAGGTGCCCAGGGTGCCCTGGAAATCCAGGTCGGTGGCGGAGACTCCGATGTTGGTGAGGTTCCAGGCGGTGGTGGAGGATGAACCCTGCACATAACCGGCGGTGCCGTAGGCGGTGGAGACGCCCGAACCGGATTTGGTCAAAAACACACCGAACGGGGCCAGCCAGGCAGCGGTGAGGCTGACCGTCACATCCCCGGTGTTGGCGGGGGGGACCACGGTGTAGGTCTGGTAGCTCTGGTTCGGATCCAGGTGCGAGCTGTTGAAGCCGCCCGCCAGGCTGGCGAAGGTGCCCACATCAAATGCTACCTGGGTGGTGGCGTTGATGGAATCAGCCCAGGACAAGGGCTGAAGGGTGAGACCGTACCCGGCGGTGGTGCCGACGGTCACGGGACCATAGGCCAAACGGAATGTGCTGGAATTGTCCTGGACCCAATCGATCAAGGCATCCAGATCGGCCGGCACGGTGCCAATCAGATTGTCTTCCAGGTACTGGGTGAAGTAACCCGAGAAATCGGTCAGGTCCTGCAATGTTCCCCCGGTGAATGGCATCACACTGCCCAGGTACCTGGAGGTGTCGGTGTTATCCAGCACCTGCGAGACCTGCCCGATGGACGAGCCCACACCGGACATGTCGATGAACAGCAGGCCCTCCGAGTTGCCCCAGTTGGACTCGGTGAAGATTCCCTGCCCGGCCGAATTCACGCTGAAGGTGACATTTGGAATTGCCTGGGTGGTGCTGGAGGAGGTTGGCAGGCCCAGCAGGCTTCCGGCTTGGCTAGAGACATACGCGTCCAGGGTCAGGTCGTAGGAATTGATGGTGGCTGTGGTCGCCGCATTCCGGGCAAGCAGGTCGTCGCTGCCCAGGTTGGATTGCCAGGTGCTGAAATTCTGGAAATTGCCGGGCGTGCTTGCCAGCGTGAACTCCACATCCGGTTCGAAGCTGCGGGCCACCAGGCTGACATCCAGATAGCCGACTTGCGCGGTGCCCGTGAAGCCCGGGGAGCCGCCCGTCCCGTACAGGTTCATGCCCAGGCTGATGTTGCCCAGCGTCACCTCACCCAGCGTGGCCGCTGACCACATGTTGTTGGCGAACAACGCCTCAGAAATGAACGGATCGGTGTCCGCCGCGGAGACATACCACAATAGCGGGGCGCTGCCGGAATCGGGCATCACCACACCCAGCCCGGCGGTCTCGGCGTAGGTCGGGTCGGTCGAAGACAGCAGGGGGCTGAGGTAAGCCGCCAGGTTGTAGTGGCCGGGCGCCGGGTTGGCGGAACCGCCCGTCAGGCCCGCCACCGCCTGGTCGTTGAGCTGGTTCATATGGTCGATCAGCTGGTACTGCAGGCTGATGCCACTGTTGGCGGTGGTTGTTGTGGTCCAGGAGCTGCCATCCAGGAAATAAAAGATGTGGTTCAGCGTCGAGCCGGCCGAGGGCGACTGGGTGATGTCGATGGTGGGTGGGTCAATCGTCACCACCGGGCTGACATACCCGGAGCCGTAGCTGGTCATGACGATGTCGGAAACCTGCCCGCCCACCAGCACCGCGTAACCGGCGGCCCCGGATCCCTGGCCCGCCGAGTCGGAAAAGGTGACATTCGGGGTTTGGGTGTAGAGCGTGCCCGAATAGCTGAGCGCCGCCTCAAGAATTCCGTTGGTCACCACGGCCGTGGCGGTGATGGGCGGTGCGATGGTGACTGTGGGGGCTGAGGTGTATCCGGTTCCCGCGCTGTTCACGGTGATCGCAGTGACCACGCCATTGGTGACTGTGGCCGTCGCCGTGGCGCCGCTGCCGCCTCCTCCGGAAATCGTGACCACGGGTGGGGTGGTTCCGTAGTAGGCTCCTCCGGAAACCAGACTGATGGCGGTCAAACCGCCACCGGAAACCGTGGCCGTGGCCGTGGCCGGATTGTTGTTGGTGAAGTTGACCGTCGGGTTGGTATAGCCGGAGTTCATCACCGGGGGCGGCGAGATGGTGATCAGCGGGTTGGTGTAACCCGTGCCCGCATTGGTGATAGTGATGGCGGTGACCAGCCCGTTGGCGATGGTGGCCGTGGCGGTGGCACCGGTCCCCGCCGGATCGGTGATGGTCACGGTCGGGGCGACGGTGTAACCGATTCCAGGGTTGCCAACAGCGATGGAGCCGATGGTCCCGTTCGAAAGACTTGCCGTGCCCGAGGCCTGGTTGGGGGTCACCACCACCCCGGTCAGGTAGCCGTTCTGGTCAAGCGTGACCGTCCCGTAGGCTCCCGCGCCCGAGGGATCGGTGATGGTGACCGTGGGTGCGGCGATGATCTGCTCGCGGGAGGCGGAGGCAACGGTTGGCGCGTCGATGAATAGGACCGGGTTGGTGTAGCCGGAACCGGCACTGGTGATGGTGATACCGGTGACCACCCCGCCCGAGATGGTGGCTGTCGCCGACGCACCATATCCGCTTCCACCCCTGTCAAGGACGGTCACCCGCGGGGCCGAAGCGTAGTACTCCCCGCCATAGCTCACGGAGGCGCCCGTCAACCCTCCCGAGGAATTCAGGCGGGCAACGGCCCTCGCAGGCTCGTTGTCCTGGATGGTGATGATAGGGGTGCCATAACCCGAACCGGGAGACAGCAGCGTGATTCCGGCAATGCGCCCGGTATTCGGGTCCAGGTAGGCGGTGGCCTGTCCTCCCTGGCCGGTGAGGGGCAGCGGGGCAGTGGATGGAGTGATGGGGATGTAACTCAGGACCAAATTGTCTACGGCGCTGTCCACATCGGCGGATCCATTGCCAACACCCGCAAGCAATAGCGTGTGGGTGCCCTTGGTCAGGTAAACGGCGTTGGTGTTCCAGTTGGACCAGGCGGACGAACTGAGGGAGGCGGCCTGGATGGAGCCCACCTTGATCCCCTCCATCGAAATGTTGATGGAATTGGCGACGAAACCGCTTCGGCCGATGGCCTGACCCTTCAGGAAATAATAGCCCGGAGTGGTGACCGTGAAGGATTGTGAGAGCGTGCCTGTTTTCTGGATGAAGGCCGCCTGGCTACCTTCCGGTGCGTTGGTCGAGAACCAGGGACTGCCGTTGCGGGCAATGCCCGCGCCATTGGCAAAGGTCCAGGTCCCCCCCGTCGTGGAATAGGACCATCCGCCGGACCCGAAGGCCGGGGTCTCGAACCCTGGGTTCCCAAGCGGGTTGGCAACCGTTTGATTCCAGGTGGCGGTGCGCCCGAAACCGGAGGAATCCAGCGCGCTGCCATTGGAGATTTGGTCCGCCTTGTAATAGGCGACTAGCCCACTCTGGGGTGCCGTGAAGGTCTGGTTCCAGTTGCCCTGGATTTCCGAGGCTGTCAGGGCACGGTTCCAGAATCTCAGCTCGTCCTGCTGCCCCTGCCATTTGGGTGTGGCCCCCCAATCCGCCCCCCAATAATTGTTCGGCCGTGCCACATCGCGAATCTGGGGCATGGAGGAGGAGGTGCCAACCTGCTGTCCGTTCAGGTACAGGGTGACCGTGGTGCCGCTCACAACCCCGGTCACCTGGTACCAGGTGTTGCTGGCAAGGATCGGCCCCGCAGCGAAGGCGTTACCGGTCGATCCGTTGTAGGTCGACACCTCAACCTGCGAACCATTCACACCCACAATGATGTTGTCCAAACCGGCCCCGTTGCCCAGGTCGATGATCCTCTGCCAACTGCCGGAAATGTTGCTGGAGTTGAACCACGCCTGAACCGTGAAGCCTGCGTACTGGCCCAGCCTCAGGTCTGGCATGGAAGCGTAGGCGGGTGCCGAGGTGGAGCTGGTAAAGGCTTTGCCCGCGTTGTCGATGATGGAGACCGCCGGCGGCGTGCTGTACACCTTCGCGCTGGCTGAGACCGGGATGATGGTGGAGATGAAACCGTCCTGGTTGAACGGTTGCGAACCGGGGCTGACCGTGATGGCGCTCACCACACCGGTGGTCACCGGGTTGGCAGTCGCCTGGGCCTGACGGTTCGAGGCGGAGGCCCCGTTGGTGAAGACCGAAGCGTCCAGACGCAGCGAGAATTGGCGGACGGCGTTGACGGCGGTCTGCACGTCCTCCGAACCCGACAACGACAGGTTGGTCACATGCGGCACGGTGGCCGAGTTGATCGCAGTGGCAGTGAGGTTCACCGTGGCGCTGCCCGAACTGGTATCGGCGTAGCCGATGAACACCTGCTGGGGGCTGGTGGACGGGAAATACTGCAGGCTGGCCAGGGCTGAATACGCCTGGTTGCTGGTGGCCCGGGTGAGGAAGGTGGCGGAGTAGGTGGCCCCCGACTGGGCCAGCACCGTGGCGGAAGCGGTCGACCCCACGCTGAACTGGGAACCGATGGCCAAGCCGGTGGAACTGATCGAACCCGAGGGCAGCCAGGAGCCGCCGGTTGTGTACTGGGCCAATCCGGAAGTGGTGGAAAGCGTGGTGATGGCCCCGCCTGACCCGATGGAAACCTCGCGCGTGCTGAATCCCATCACATAACTGGCGGACTGGTTCAGTGCCGCCAGCGTGCCCTGCGCGAAACTCACCTGCAGCATCCGGGAGCCGCTGGCCGTGATTTCCTGGCTGTCGGCCGCTGCGGCCAAGGTGTAGGTGGGTGCCGACGCTGTGCCACCAACCTGGAACAGCAAGGGTGTTATCCAACCTGTGCCGTTGCTAAGTGCTGTTGCGTACAACTGCAGGGTGTCCGGCAGGTTTTTTTGGTGAACCTGGAACTGGAAATTCGAAATGGTCGTCGTGGCTGTTGCGCTGCCCTGGCCACCCGCAAATCCGATGTAAGCATTGGTGTTCAGGTTCGAAAGGTTCACCGCATAGTTTTTGCTGAAGGAGTTGGCCCCCTGGACCAGGTTGACGGTCATCGTGCCGGTGCCGTCGTAACTGAGCGTCACCTGGGTAGGTAGTGTGCTGGCCTGCATGTTGACAGGGCTGGTGGAGTCGGTTGGATTGAGAGTTCCTCCGGTGACCACGCCCACTTTCGAACCGCCGGTCCCGTTGTTGTACAGGCTGAATGTGGCCGCCAGGCTGTTGCTGATGCCCGAACCCCACCAGGCACTGCCCTGGGTGGTGGTTCCAGCTCCTTTGGTTTGCACCAGGAAAGAAAATCCATCGGTCATCGTGGCCGTCTGGTTCGCGTAGGTGAACGAGGCGGTCCAGGGCGTGGCACCCAATCCGGAAAGGGGTGTGGTGTTCCAGAATTCGTTGTAGGGCCCTGTGCTATTGGAGGATGTCAGGGTCAGGACATCATTGGCGACAGTCGATCTCGAGCCTCCCCCGTTGGCAAGCGTCCAGCCGGTACCGTTGCCACCGAACCCGCTGATCGATGGGCGACCGGCAAGCTGGTAGGTTTGCACAGGGTTCAGCACCACCTGACCGGTGGCCGTGTCCAGGCTGGGCCGGGAGATCACCGGGCTGCCGGCGGTCTGCGACGCGATGATGTCGAGCGAGTAGGTTCCGGTCTGGGTGAAGGAGGCACTATTCCCCACCGTGGTGAGATTGGTGCCGGTGGAGACCCAGCCGCCGGGGACGCTGGTACCGGATTGGGTGGCGATCACACCCGTCGCGCTGTTTTTGAAACCGAACAGGTAGGTGGTTCCGGCGGTGAGCGAACCCAGGGTGGGGAAGGTGATGGGCACTTCGTTGGCACCGGTGGAGGTCACATTAACCGAGTTGCCGATGGCGGCCACTTGGTAGTTCCCGGCGTTTGAGGTGGTGGGATTGTAGGTGAACAGCATCGGGATGATGGTGCCGGTGGCGTTGGCGCTGTAACGGATCGAGGCTGGGACCAGCGAGGTGCTGTAGGCCGCCCCGGTGAAGATATAACTGTTGGCGGTCGTGGTGTCGGTGTTGGGTCGGGGCAAAGAGCCTTGCCCGGCTTGTGCCAAACCCTGGTAGGCGGTGAAGGCATAGGTCCTGCCCGTGTACAGGGTGTTACCCGTTGCGCCGAAGTTGGTGCCAATGGCCAGGGAGGTGCTGGTGGTCCCGAGCTGTGTGCTGTAGGCCCAGGTGCCCGAACCGGTGGACATATCGGCACCGATGGTGCCTGCACCCGAGGAAACCGTGGTGATTGTACTGGCGGTCACCGTCATCGACCGGTCCGTGAAACCCAGCACATAAGTGGTGGTGGACCCCGGAGTGAAGCTCGGGAATACCAGGCTTGCCATCTGCAGTCCGGCCCGTGTCACGGAGATCGGCTGGGCTGCCGCGGCGACTGTGTAAGTGCCATTGTTGACCGAAAACAGGATCGGCGTGATGGTGCTGTTGATCACATTGGCGTTGAACTGGACTGAGGTGGGAAGGGTGGCTGCGGTGTAGGTGGTTGCCTTGTTCAGGTACACCTGCCCGGTGGCCGCGTCGTTGCATGGCAACTGCGGGGGCGCGGTGGCGGGGCCGACCAGGTTCGGCTCGTTGATCGTATCCAGCAAGCCTTGCAGGCTGGTGAATTTCGGATAAGTCGCCTGCTCGGCGGTCAGGGTTTGCGTGAAGAGCTGGACATTGTCGATTCCGACACGGGCTGTCGCCGTGGAGCCGGTGGGGATTTTTGCGGAAAACACCAGCGTGTGGGTGCCTGCCGACAAGAAGGTTGCGGCCGAGGTGAACTGCTTGTAACCGGAAGAAACCAGCGCCGTGCCCGGAAGATAGTTGTAGGTGGTCCCGTTGACGGTGAACTGGAGCGGGGTGCCATCCAGGGTGACGGTGGTGTCGCACCCGATGAAGCTGGAATCCTTTGCCGCATAAAATGAAACTTGGTAATACCCGGCGTCGACCTGCTGCAGGGTCTGGCTCATGCTGGGAACCGGGGAGGCTGTGGAGTCCTGGTCAAAGAACGCGAACTGGCTGCCGTTCGGGGGATTCAATCCGATCCAGTCCCCGCCGATGGCGATCCCGTTATTGGCCAGCGCCGCGTTGTTGAAGCTCCATTGCGACCCCTCGGGATTGTAGGCCCAGGTGCCCACATTGGGCCCTTCGAAACTGCCGTTCTGCAGGGCGAGAGAGTAATTGGGCTCGGCGAAGAAGCCAAGTTGCGTGAACCCGTTGGCGGACAGGTTGTTGTTCACGCCCGAGTTGTAAGGGTCCATCGTGAACGAGGTCACTGCCGAATCGGTGGCGTAGAACTCCAGATACCCGGGGTGGCCCGGTTGTTCCCTGCAGCCCAGCCCGGTGCCTTGCAGTTTCTGATTCAGAAGGAAGGCGATGGGACCGGCCACCAGCGGGCTCCAGGGGGCCAGCGTCGGGGTGTCGGTGTTCAGGTTGCCCGAAAGGGTGTAGGTGGAGCTGGCGCTTCCGCGTTGAATCGTGAAAGTGGCACCGTAATTGTTTGAGGGCACCCGTCCCTGGATCCTGAAACTACCCGCAATGGAGAGAGGAGTGTCGTACAGCAGGCCGGCATTATCGGCCAGGCCGGCCCCCCAGTCGTAGCCTTGGCCAACATTGCTGCTGCTGAACGGAACCGTCTGCCAGTCGGTCCTGCTGAGCGATCCGAACGAACCGCCCGCGTTGTTGATGCCGGTGTTCACCAGCGCCGCCGCGTCCAGTTGGGCCAGGGCCAGGTAATTGCCGAAGTTGGCCATGGCCCACAGGGGCTGCGTGTAGCTGCTTCCGGACCATGTTTGCGTGTTGGAGGCCAGGGTGACCGTCGGCGCGTTGGATCCGGTCGGGAACGCGTTGCCTCCCACTTGCCCGGTGAACGGCATGCTGGCACTCACGGTGGTGGTGCCGGAATTCTGGAACAGATTGGATCCCACGACCGTGAAATCGTTGGTATTAGAAAGTTTGGAGGTGGTGATAGTAGCTGTTCCGGTCACCCCGGGGGCCTGAAGGCTCGTGACGGTGTCGTACAGAATGGTGCTGGCGCTGGCTGACAGGGTATAGGTGCCGTTCTTGATGCTGCTGTCCAGATAGCCCAGGCTGGTGGAAAGATTCACCCCGCTCAGGCTGGCGGAAGCGGTCCAGGATCCGGTGAGGCCGGTCAGCAGCGTGGAACCTTGCAGCCCCAGCGTCAGGTCCAGCACTGCGGTGACGGTGATGGGTAAGGTGCTGTTGCCCGATGGGTTCAGGTGCAACGCGCCGTCCAGCCCCCCCGTGGAAAAAACAGAATTGTAGGTGCCGGACTGGCTCCATTGAATATGCACACCCGCTGTCGAGTACAGGCTGACTCCGCTGGTGGTTCTGCCCCCGCCGGTGTTGGTTGGAATGATGGTCACGCCATCAATGGTCGAATCATAATCGCCGCTGGTGTATTGGCCCGAGATGGTAAGTGTGTAGTTGCCAGGTTTGAGAGTAATCGAGGACCCAGCAGGACCCTGAACCCAACTGCTATCGCTAGACACGATCGGGTCGTCGTTGTGCATGTCCCAGAGGCTGAGCTGGCCCCCGTTGAGGGTTACCGCGATTTTGTTGTTGGAATAGTTGGGCCGGCCGATGGCGTAGTACGAGACACTGTAGGCCCCACCGGTGGGGATGGTCACCGTTTGAGAAATGGACCCGGTGTTCTGGAGATAAGCGCCTTGGTTTCCCCAGGTCGCGGGAGGTTGGGTGGAAAACCAAGTGCTGTTGTAGGCGGAGATCCCGGCTCCCCCAGTGAAGGACCAAGAAGCCCCGGATGGATTGGCAGTGTACCCTTTGGCTGCCTGGGTTGGGGTCTCGAAGCTGTTGTTGGCGACTGTCACCGCGCTGGCAATCTGCAGGGTGCCCGTTTTCCCGTTGCCGGAGGAGTCGGTCAGGCTGCTTCCGGAGGTTTCATCGGCTTTGTAATAGGCCACCAGGCCGCTTTGGCTGTTGGTGAAGCTGATGTTATAGTTGCTCGCGATTTCAGCCGCGGTGAGGGCGCGGTTCCAGAATCGCAACTCATCCTGCTGTCCTTGCCAAATTGCAATCGTTCCATTGGCCATGCCCCAATAGTTGTTGGCACGCGCTACATTGCGGACTTGGGGCATGGAGCTGTAACTGCCAATTTGGGCACCGTTGAGGTAGATGGTGACCGTTGAGCCGCTGAAGGCTGCTGTCACGTGGTACCAAGTGTTGCTGGCTAGGGTATGCGGTGCCGTGTAGGTGTAGCCGGTGGATCCGTTGTAGGTGCTGGCAAATAATTGTGAACCGCTCAGCCCGATGACAATGTTGTCGGAATTGGTGGCTTCGTTACCCAGGTCGATGATGCGTTGCCCGTTAGAGCCAATGCTGGAGGAATTGAACCAGGCTTGCACGGTGAATCCGGAATACTGGCCTAATGCCAGGTCGGGCAACGAACCGTAGGCGGGAATGGTTGCGGCGCTGTTAAGTGCATTACCGGAGGTGACGGAATCCCCTGCCGTGTAGGTGACAGTGGCCGTGTAGGGACTGTTGGCGGTTATCGCGGAAGCAACTGACTGCAGGTTGGAAACGGATGGGTTCGGGTACGAGGTATCGAATTGGCTCCAGGTGTTGGTACCGTTGTTGTAGGCGTTCAGTCCAAGCACATCGCTCAATCGGCTGGGCGCCATTTGGGCCAGCGAAGCGTCCAGGCCTGGAATCTGTGGCAGCGTATCCTCGGCCTGCCGCAATGACTGCGCGATGGTGGTCAAATTGGCAAAGGCAGGGGTTAGGCGGCTTTCCAAAAGCTCGATGGCCGGTTGGAAGGCGGCTGGACCGGATGATTGGAATCTACTTTTCTTTTTTTCACCTGAAATAAATCTTCGACCCCAAGTCAATAAGCAAGACAGACGGGCCATGGTGCAATCATCCTTGGTTTGGGTACCTTGGCCAGGATTCGGAAATTCCTTCCAGGCCCAAAAAAATCGAAACAAGATGACAGGGTAGGAGGTTTGCATTGAGTTTGCCAATGGTAAAAAATATATACTAGTATTATTTAAAATATATAAATTAGTTTACTTTTAGCTTTGAGGATCGAGTATGAAAAAAGCTACACGATAAGTTCAATAAATCCTTCACCTTGCGACTGCATATCTTAAATGCAATTGGATGCTTAACAAATTGATAACGAAAAAATTGCATAAAAAAATGCAAAAAATAATTTTATTTTTAATAAATGAATTAGTTTTTTTCCAAAAAAAGCATGGACTCGATTCAGTTTGATTCAGGGACAGATGGCAAGTGTTTTTCAGAGTTTTCCTTAGCGCCCCCCCGTAAAGGCGGCCCACTTTTTTTCTAAGAAGCCTAAAGTGTGTTTATCTTGGCAAATGTGCTTCGAATATGGATCCGGTCCCCTTTTTCTGGCGATACCGGATGGATCCCCGGTGGGCCACCAGGATCGATTGGCAAATCGCCAGCCCCAGGCCGTTCCCCTCTGTGTTTTTGCCGTGGCCTTCCAGCTTTCCGCGCGATGGTGATCCTCCCGACCGGAACCGGCCGAACAGGTGGGGTACCATTTCAGGGTCGACACCTGGGCCCTCGTCCTCGACGGCCAGAACCACCTCCCCTTGCTTGCCGGTCCGGGCCGAGAGGCACACGGTGCCCCCCGGGGGGGAATGGCGAATCGCGTTGGTCAGCAGGTTGACCAGGACCTGATGCAGAAGATCCGCGTTGGCGCGGGCCTCCAGGCTGGAAGGTTGGCAATCCAGCCGGACACGCTTTGCCAAGGCCATGTCGCGAACACTGTCCAGCGCTTCCTCCAGCACCGGCTCCAGGTCGATGGGTGGGAACTCCGTGGGTGAGGTCGCCTCGGCTCGGGCCAGGTCCAGAAGCCCCTTGCGCAACCGGTTCATGCGTTCCGCCAGCTCGCCGCAGGATCGCAGGTTGGATCGCAACTCCTCGGCTGATGCGCTGCCGTCCCGGGCCACCTGGACCTGCAGCAGGATGGAATGGAGGGGATTGCCCAGTTCATGGGAAATGTCCGCTGTGAACGCCGCCTGGGCCATGGCCTGCCCCTCCAAGCGGTGGATCATTTCATTGAGGGCCCCGCCCATGTCCCTCAGTTCCGTGACCATGGTGGCCGTGTCCAACCGCAGGCGCGACTCGCCCCGGGCGATCCGCTGGGCGATGCGGCTGATGTCGCGTACCGGCCGCATCGCGAGGCTGGCGACCACCATGGCGATGGGAATCAGGATGAAGGCGGCAGCCACCATGGTGCCGAAATAAATGGCAGTGAGCTGGTTGAGTTCCTTCAGGAGGATATTCACCCTCGACCCTGAAACCAGTATTTCTCCGCGCGGCCCCGCCACGGAATGCACCCGGAATTGCTCGGTGGGAAGCTGCCTGGGATCACCGGCTTCCTGGTCGAGCCCCCAGCCCTGCACCCAGGCTCCCTCGCGCCAGATCCCCGCGAATTCGCTACCGGTTTCATCCCCGCCTCGTGGGACCAGCAGGCTGACAGGGTAGGGGGCCAGGACTCCCCGTCCTGCGGGAGCGACCAGCAGTTTCTCCATCAGGGCCCCTGTCATCTCCGGTGGCGCGGAACGCCAGGTCAGTTCTTCCAGCGCGCTCAGGCGCCTGGCCAGCCGGTTGTCCAGTTCGTCCATCAGACGGTCCCGCATGAAGCGGTAGTTGCTGATACGCAGGGGGATACCCACCGAGAAGGCGATCACGATGAACACGATCACCATTCGCCAGCGGATGGACCGGATGGGAAAACGCATGATGGGTCGTTCAACCGTTCAGCAGGAAGCCGACACCCCGCCGGTTGGCGATCCGGTCCCTGCCGATCTTTCGGCGCAATCGAAGAATATAGACATCCAATATGTTGGCTTTACGTCCCTTTTCCGGGATCTCGCGGAACAGGATCTCCTCCAGGTCCGAGCGTGGGACCAGCCTGCCCGGCACCCGGGCCATCAGGGCCAGCAGGTCGAATTCCGTTTCGGTCAGGTCCAGCCTCTCGCCGGCAAGCGTTGCCACCCGGTGGTGCGGGTCCACTACCAGTTCGCCCACCCGGCAACCCTTGCCTGCCGGAGTCTCGTTGTAACGCTGCACCATGTTTTCCAGACGCAGAATCAGTTCGCGCGGATCCACAGGCTTGACCAGGAAATCGTCGGCGCCGGCGGCCAACACCTCCAGACGGGTCTCGACGGCATCAGCCTGCGAGACAAACAGCACCGGTACACGCGAGACTTCCCGGAGCTGGCGCAGGACTTCCAGTCCGTTTTTTCCGGGCAGGCCCAAGTCCATTACGACAGCATCGAGATGATTTTCCAAAGCCAGCTGCAGGGCTGTTTCCCCGTCCTCGGCCTCCACCACCAAATGGCCATCACCCCGCAGGGCCCGGCTCATCGAACGTCTGGCAAGGTACTGGTCTTCCACCAGCAAAAACGTGGATGGAAGCGAGGCGATGGCGGTCGAAAGGTTTTGGCTCATCGATACCGCAAATCCCCTGATCACTGGGCCCAAGCAGTAAAAAGTAGGTAGTCTTCAATCAATTGGATGGACTGTCATCCAGTTCATTCCATCGTAGCGTTTGAAATGGTGTGTTCAGAATCAAAAATCAATTCGAATGATTGAGATATAATTTTTAATTATAAATAAATACCTAAAGATATTTTTATATTTATGCCGCTACTAAAAAATTTGGAGACCCCATTGGAATAACTGAGGAGTTGACAACACAAAAAGTCACAAGTCTATTCAAAATTATACTTTAAGTCTAATCATCAAAGGGCCCATAGTTATAGTATAATTAAATTAGATATACATATAAATTTTTTGAAATTATTGTTACAGTACTTCTTCTGGTGATGGCATATTGTCGAAAAGCGCCCTGAAAAATCGCCAGCGTTGCAACCGGATTCCGTTGAACCTAAACCCTTGAAATTCAGGGTTTTTCATCGCCAAAACGTTGTGGCCGCCTTCCCACAAACGGTAAGATATGGAGGTTTGCAAAAATATTGAAAATACTCCAGAAGGGCAATTCTCTTGGAGTAATTTCGATATCTCGGCTTATATGGTTATTTCTTTAATAGTATTTTGCAGATCCGTTTAGTTGTTTTATGCAACCAGACGGTCCGCGGGGGTGGCCGATATGGCGCAAAAACCAACGGCGTGGGGCGGGTGGCGGACCCGCATCACTCGCCAGAGATGGTTGTGCGGTGCCTTGGCTAAATTGGATCGCTTGCGCTCCTGGTTGGGTGGCCGGCCTGTGGCCAGTCGACTGGAGCCTTCTCCCAAGCTGCTTCGTATCGAGGAGTTTGAGCCCAGGGTCACCCCATCGGCGACCGACCTGGCCCAGTTGGATTCCATCCGTTTGCCCACGGTCCAGACCGACCTGTCCTGGAATGTGGATCCTGACCTTCCGCCCGCAAATTTAGCGTATTCAGAGTCGGAAAATTATAATTCACCACGGTCCTCGCCCCCGCTCCTTGCCTTCTCGGCGGATCCCGATGAAAGTCGCGACGAATGGCTGATTGCGGGCCGCGAGCTGGTCAAGGCCTCCGGCGGACAGGTGGTGGCCACCACCCTGGAAGCGGGCCTGGCCGGCCATCCCAGCAAATTCTGGTGGGCTTCGGGCACTGCCATTGCACAGGCGGTCCGGGCTGAACCCCAGGTGACCACCATCTCCGGAGGTGCCCGCCTAACGGTTTTGGCGCCCGAGGGTCCATCGGCCCTCAGACTCACTCAAACGCTGCTGGGTCGGTCCGATGTTTCCGCCGTCCAGTGGGTGGGAAAAAACAGTCCTATTTCTGCTGAGTCGGCCAAGTCGGGCGTCGTGGTGATCGATGCCGGCCTGGTGGGCCAGATCCCCGTGGAAGAATTGGCCGGTTCGCTGGTGATTCCGGTCAATCCGGACGAAGATGCCATAGCCCAGATCACCACGGCCCTGGAGGGGCTACGGGAAATCCCTGTTTTGCGGGTTATCAGCCATGGCAGTGAGGGTGCGATATGGTTTGGTGCCCAAAAGATCGATCAAACGGCGCTGGGACAGCGCACTGAGGAAATCGCGGGTTGGTCCAATTCCTTTGGAAAAGACGCGGATATGTTGTTGTACGGCTGCTCTGTGTCCTCCACGCAATCAGGGAAGCAGTTTGTAGACCATCTGGGTGCCTTGACGGGTCTGGATGTTGGCTCCAGTACGGATGCCACCGGGAATGCGGGCAATTTGGATCTTGAATACAAATTCGGCCTAGTTTCATCAGAACCGTTGGGCTCATTGTCGGAGTATCATTCAAAAAGCCTGACCCTGGAAACAAGCGGTGAATATATCTCTGCCTTCACCAACAACATGGATGGCACCGCCGACATCACTTTCAATTACGACGTAGACGGTCTGAATGGCGAGCAGACCATGCAGCTTTACCTCAGGAAGGCGGGTGAATCTAGTTATTCGTTGGTGGCGGAAAAATCCCGTCAAACCAACGGAAACAACAGGACTTTGTCCGCGACAGTGAGCCTGAACGCGGGCACCAACCATTTCAGGGCCACCTACAGG
>CAWUOE010000021.1:0-18900 GCA_963923355.1 uncultured Gemmataceae bacterium
TTCCGCATCGCCGAACTGGTGAACTACCTCGGCTTGAAGGGAATGGCCCTGACCCGTCTGGGCAAGGAAGACCAAGCTGCAGTAGTGGTGGATGCCCTTTCGGAAATCCTGCAATCGATTCCTGGCCGTTTGCCCGTCCCAGTCTGCCTGGATTTTCTCCGTCTGCTGTTGGCCAAGCCATCCTGGGCTGAAAAGTCACTGCCTCTGGGCATACTATTTGGCAATACGGTCCCGGAAAGTCAGCGGCCGGAACTGGAAGCGGTTTTTGCCACCGGAAAATAAGGCCTCCCTCCTAGGATTGGCAAATTCCGCCGCCCAAGGAAACGCCCGCTGGGATTGCCCCATGCAGGGCAATATGGTCGCATATGCCTGCCCATCCCTGACAAAAAGGCATCAACACATGCAAACGCCGGTCGGTTGTTGGCTTTGTACCCTGGCTTTGGTTTTTGCGGCCAGCCAAGCCCAAGCCGTGGAACCGGACCCCTCCATCCCGCCCGACACGATCTTTGCCATGAAGATCCGGCCCCGGCAGATCCTGAATTCCGCCCTGGTGAAGGACCTGGGGTGGGACAACCTGTTCAAAACCACTCTGGCCGCTGAAGAACCGGTACAGGAGTTTCTGGAAACCGCCGGACTGCGGATCGAACGGGACCTGGAATCGATTTTGTTTTGCATGCCATCATCACCGATTGTGCCTGATCCGGATGAACCTCCCCAGGCCAATGACCCCGAAACCGAAGAAACCATCCGGCCGGATCCGCCTGCCGAAAAAAAACCAAGCAAACCCTGGCTGATTGTGTTGCGTGGCAAATTCAGTCCGAAAAAAATTACCAGAGCACTGGAAAGCCAGGGGAAAAGCGCAGGGGCCCCCATTCGCAAGCTGAAGGGAGCAAGGACCGCCTTGTTGCAGATAGAATCCGAGTTGGGACCGATTTTTGTGGGATTTGATGGCAACCGCAAGGTAATCGTATCCAACCAGTTGGAACGACTGAAGGCAGGCCTTGCAGGAAGCTACGACAAACCGGTCAGCTCCCTATTTCGGGCCAGCATGGAATACTTGACGGACCATGAGTCATTCTGGATGGTCCATTCCAATGAGGGTGACCTGAAATGCGAATTAGACAAGGAATTAAAGACATTCCCAAAGTTAATTTGGAAGCATTTGAATTCCTGTCAATTAGGACTAACCGTATCGCATGAAATTCAGGGCAAATTAACCTACTCGAACCAAAACCCAGCCAGTGCAAATGCCATTCAGGCTGAATTGGCGTTTGACATTAAAATTTGGAAAAAAGAGGTGGAATATTTTTTGTCAGACCCCACCAGCCTAATCCCAAAAGGTATTTTGGGGAACAAGGAATATTCTTGGATCAACATGATGGCCTTGTGGGAATTCACCATTCCTTATTCCGCAGCCAGGTTGAGCAAGATGGAAGTCCAAGGAAATGACACGGTTTTCCTGATAGATGCCAACCGCAAATCATTGGAGCCACTGCTTCAGGTTTTTGGATTGGTGGAAAAACAACAGGACAAGCCCGCTGGGTCGAAATGATCGTTCGGGGCACGGCAAGTACGGCCTAATCCGCCCCGGTTCCTTCACCCTAAGGAAATAGTGCACGCCACTACCGGAAGGACACCTGCTGGGATTGCACCTCCCCGGCCAATATGGTCGCATCTTCGGGTCAACTCTCATGAACAGGGATAAGACCCATGGATTCACACATTAGGGGCTGGCTTTGCGCCCTCGTTTTGGGATATGGAGCCTGCCGAGCCCACGCCGTGGAGCCCTATCCCTGCATCCCGCCTGACACGATCTTCGCTATGAAGATCCGGCCCCGGCAGATCCTGACCTCCGCCCTGGTGAAGGATCTGGGGTGGGACGAGCTTTTCAAAACCACCCTAGCTGCTGTCGGCCCGGTTCAGGACTTTATGGACACCGCCGGGTTGCGCATCGATCGGGATTTGGAATCCATCCTCTGGTGCATGCCTTCCTCACCGCTTGTGGATGATCCAGATGCGCCACCCATGGCCATTGATCCGGAGAGCGGGGAGATCATCCAGCCGGATCGGCCCGCCGGAGAAAAACCTGACAAACTGTGGCTGGTGGTTGTGCAAGGCAAATTCAGCCCGAAGAAAATCACCAAAGCGTTGGAGAATCATGGAAAAAGCGCGGGTGCCCCCATTCGGAAACTGAAGGGCGAGGATGCCACCCTCTTCGAGATGAAATCCCCTTTGGGACCGATTTTTCTCGGCCTTGAAGGTAAAGGCAGGATCATCGCCTCCAATCAGTTGGAACGGCTGAAGCGCTGCCTTGCTGGGGTATACGACAAGCCTGCCAGCGGGCAATTCCGCTCAGGGATGGAAAGCCTCACAGACAAAGAGTCCCTGTGGATAGTTCAAACAGTGGAAGGTGATTTTAAAAAACTAATTGAATCTAGTGATGATGTGATTAGGAAAGCCAAGTGTTTTCAAATATTCGTAAACATAACGGATGGAATTCAAGGCAAACTGACCATTACCACCGACGCACTTCGCCATGCCGAAACACTCAAAACTGGGGTGGCAACCGTCTTGGCAGGTTTGGAAGAGACATGGGCTGAAATCATGAAAAATTTGAACCAAGAATTTGAAGATCCTACTGACAAAGCCGGGCTTACTGTGGAAGCCGGCATTGCGTACCTAGCCATCAAGCAAGGCAAGTTGGAAGCGAAAGGTAATGACATGGTGCTAAAGGTGGAAGCCAACCGAAAATCACTGGACCCGCTGCTGAAGGCTCTGGGTCTATCCGGGCAATAAAACCTCCCTTTTTACCTAGGGCCAGACCACCCGCCCCGGTTCCCTCACGCGCACTGAATACAGCACGCCGCCGCCGGTGACCAGCAGGGTCTTTCGATCCGCCCCGGCAAACGCGCAGTTGGTCACCTCGTCAGTGGGTATGGGCAGGAAATCAAGCTGCTTGCCCGTGTCGGGATCCAGCACATAAATGCCGGCGGGAATATCCTTGGCAGGTTCCGCCGGCGGGTTGGCCCGGGTCAGGCCACCCGCCACGAACAGCCTGCCTTTCTCATCCTGTTTCAGGCCATCGGGCCCGCGCCCGGTGAACCAATCCTTCAGCACCTTACCGGTGCCGGGGCGCACCGTGCCGTCGGCGGTCAGTTCAAACCGCCACAGCTTGCGGGCCCCGCCCACGGTGTCGTTGTTGTTGTCGGCCACAAAAAGGTAGCGGTCATCGACAGACACCAGCACGCCGTTGGCACGCTCCACCTCGCGGCCTAGTACACGCTCCACCTTGCCATCGGGATCGATGCGGTAAACCCCCTCGATGGTTTTGCCCTCCGCATCGAGTTGCTGCATATCATCGCGGGGACCGTAGCGTGGATCGGAAAAATAGAGCCGGTTTTTCGAATCCAGGGTCAGGTCGTTGGGCTGGTTGAATTTCTTGCCGCCAAAGCTGTCGGCCAGCACGGCGGCTTCCTTGCCATCGGGCCCGAAACGGACCACCCGGCGCTTGCCGGGCTGGCAGGCCAGCAGGTTGCCCTGCCGATCAAACAACAAACCATTGGTACCGGCATCTTCAGCGAAAATACCCGGCTTGCCCTCCAGCCCCAGCAGCGTGATTCCACCCTTACCGCTGGCGAATATCCCCCTTTGCGGGTGCCATGCGGGCCCTTCACCACCCTGTCCGCCTTTGGCCAAAATGCGCAAGGAATCGCTTTCAAACACCCCTTGCCCGGGAAGGGTCAGAAGCATCAGCAGGGCCAGCATGGGTCAGACTCCTCGAATCAACCCTTCAAATCGGCCGGCAGGGCGCCACCATCAGCCAGCAGGGCACTGAGCAATGGCGGTTTCTTGCCGAATTTTTTCTCATACTCGGCCAAGGTGGGTACCAGGCGCACCTGCACCTTGCTGGCGTGGTGCAGGGCAATGTCCGCCAACTTGTGCTGCAAAAACGGATTGGCAAACCGGTCCAGCACAGCCTTGGCGAATCCAGACGGATCCTCGCAGCGGCCCTCCAGCACCGGCACTATCTCCGCGAACAGCAACTGCTCAAGCCAGGCGCGGTTTTCCGCATCCTTCACCGCCTCGCCCACCTGGCGGAAGCCGCGCGGCCATGCTTTCAGCAGCAGCGCGGTGTGGCCACCGTTGAGAATGCGCACCTTGCGCAGGAAGTAGGGCAGCACATCATCGGTCCAAATGATGGCGGTGTTTTTCAGGAATTCCTGCCCCGGCTTCTCGCGGCCCGCCCGATGGATGGCAAACAGGGCGTACGGCTCGCACACCGTCAGCAGGGGATCTGATGCCAGCAGCGGATGCTCGCCAGGGGTGCCTGTGACAATGCGGTCCACCAGGGTCTCATGCCAGGAGCAGGCATTCCCGATGTAGTCGATGACAGTTTGGGCTTCTCCAAATTTGGCAGCCAAATCCAGCACGATCTGTTTCAGCAGGGCCGCGTTCCCCTCACGCAGTTCGCACGGGATGATTCGCATTCCAGGCAGACCGGCGGCGTGACGGGCCTTCAGCACCGCCAGTAGCTTGGCCGGGAAGGATCTGGGCACTGTGTCCTCTGCCTTCTCGTCGGCGAAGGTCTCATAACCCGCCTCGGTGGTGTTGGACAGCACCGTGGCCAGGTGGGGGGAACGGGCCAGTTCCAGCACCTGGGGCCACTGGGTTTGCGCGGCCAGCGCCCGGCTGACCGACTCGCAGGCCTCCACCCGGTCCACCACCTGGCCGTTCTCGATACCGCGGACCACCACGTGGTATTTGCCCGAGGCACTGGCGAGGGCGCCGGCACGATCGCCAGCGGTGGACTGCACGATCACCACCCGCCCCACCTGCTGCCCCTGCTGGTTGGCCTGGTGAATGAACAGGTCAGCAAACGCGCGCAGGAACCGGCCAGAACCGAATTGCAGGACCGTTTCTGGAAGGGAAGAGGACATTAGCGATCGACTCCGCCATGAACTTGCTTGGCTATACCTTGTCCAACTGGATCTCTAGTTTCGCACCATCCACTTGGGCGGAGGCGGCGTGCTTTCCCCCAGGCTTCCAGTGCGTGGTGAGGGTTTCTGCCGCGATACCGGCGCGGTGGGCCTCAATCGCCTCAGTCACCTTGGGGTTGTCGCTGGCCAGATGGAGCTGGATGCGGTCCTCCATCTCCAAGCCGGACTTTTTGCGCAGATCCTGCACCTGGCGGATGATGTCGCGGGCCATGCCCTCCAGCGCCAGCTCGTGCGTGACGCGGGTATCGAGCGCGACCTGGGTGGCACGGTCGGCCACGCCGGTGAACCCTTCTCGCCCCTTGTGGGTGATCTGCACATCGGCCGCGGTGAGCGGCTCCGGACCGGTGGAGGTGGGGATCTCCACAGTGCCGCCTGCCAGCAGCTTGCCCGCCACCTCGGTGGGGTCCAGCGCTGCCAACGCCGTTTGCGCCTCTTTCAGTCGGGCGCCCAAACGCTGGCCACAGGTCTTCAGGTTCAGCCGCACCTCGGCGGTGAGCAGAGGACCGGCGCCAGCCGGATGCACGGACACCTTTTTGATGTTCAGTTCCTCGGCGATCTGATCACCAAAGCGCGCGGCGGCCCGGGCCTCCGCCTCGGTGCCAGCAGCGATGACGATTTCGGCCAGAGGCTGGCGCACCTTGATCTTCGAGTTGTTGCGGGCGGAAAGGCCCAGGCTCACCAGGCGCAGCAGCGCCTCCATCTCCTCGCTGAGAGCGGCGTCTTCCATGCTCTCATCGGCATGGGGCCACAGGGCCAGATGCACACTGCTCTCGGCCCCATCCGCATGCAGATTGCGATACATGTGGTCGGTGACAAACGGGATCAAAGGCGCCACCAACCGGCAAACCACCGATACGGCGGTGTGCAGGGTCTGGTAGGCGGCCGTCTTGTCCTCACCCGCGCCGGCCTTCCAGAAACGGCGGCGATTGCGGCGCACATACCAGTTGCTCAGCTTGTCATCGATGAAACGCTCCACCTCCAGGCAGAAGGGGGCCAGGTCGTAGTGGGTGAAGGCGTGCTCCGCCTGCCGTACCAGTTTCTGGAGGTCGGACAGGATCCACCGGTCCAAATCAGTGCGGCGCTCCAGCGGCACCTGGGGACCGGAGGGATCAAAACCATCGAGCCGGGCGTAGTTGCACAGGAAAGCGTAGGTGTTCCACAGCTTCAGCAGGAATCGGGCGCGCACCTCCTCGGCGATCATGGGGCCGAAGTTGATGTTCTGCGACGGGTTCTGCCTACAGAACATCCAGCGCACCAGGTCGGCACCCATCGGCGGGTGCTTTTCCATCTTCCCGTTCTTGCCCTTGATCTCGTAGCCGTTGTCGGCCGCCCCCTCGAAGGGGATGGAGTTCCCCTTGCTCTTGTGCATCTCGTCACCGGTCTGGTCGCGCACCAGGGCATGGCCGAGCAGGGTTTTGAACGGTGCCTTCGCCTCCAGCATGGTGGACATGGCCAACAGCGCGTAGAACCAGTTGCGGAACTGGCCGGGGAAGCACTCGGTGATCAGGTCGGCGGGGAACCACTTTTCCCACTCGGCCTTGTCCTTGTAGTAACCCATGGTCGAGAACGGCACGATGCCGGCATCCAGCCACGGGTTGCCCACATCGGAGATGCGGTTCATCAGGTTGCCGGTGCGAGGGTTGCGGATCTTGATCAGGTCGATCCACGGCCGGTGCGGGGTGTGGCCCTCGAACTCGGCCCAGCCCTCCACCGCCCGTTCCTTCAGCTCCTCGCGGCTGCCGATCACCTCGAAATCGCCGCTTTCCTCATCCACCCAGATGGGGAGGGCAAGGCCCCAGTAGCGTTTCTTCGAGATCATCCAGTCGCCCATGTTCTTCAACCAGTCCAGCTCGCGCTGGCGGCCGAATTCGGGGATCCATTTCACGTCGTCGCAGACGCGCATGATCTCCTCGCGCCACGCCATGGAGATGTTCCAGCCATCCACCAGGCGGAAAAGGACCTCCGTCTTGCAGCGCCAGCAGTGCGGGTACTTGTGGGGGTATTTTTCCCACGCGAACAGCCTGCCATTCTTTTCCAGGTGGGCGAAAACGATGTCTGGCACCGCTGGATCCAGGGCGCTCTTCCCGGAAAGCTCACCAAAGCCGGGCAGGAAGCAGCCGTACTCGTCCAGCGGGGCAACCGGGGGCAGGCGGTTCTCACGGCCCAGGCCCAGGTCCTCGCGACCGCACCCGGGCGCGATGTGCACGATGCCGGTACCCTCGGTCTCGCCCACCTCGCGCCAGGCCACCACACGGTGGGCCCGGTTGGCCGGGACCTTGTCGGTCCAGTCGCGCGACAGCGCGACGCGGGCGATGTCATCGGGGTAGCCACCCGGGCTGGACTGGGCTTCGATCTGGTCGAACGGGCCCTCGTAGGCCCAGCCGACCATTTCCGATCCCTTGATCTCCCCGACAATCTCAAAGCCGCCCTTCTCCTTGAACAACTGCTCCAGGCTTTTCAGCTTGGGCACGCCATCGATCCATTCCTTGTCCTTGAATTGCTGCTCCAGACGGGCGGCGGTGAAAGCCCCCTTGGCCACATGGAAAATCTCGTCGCGGTGCGACACCCTCAGGTAGGTCAGCTCGGGATTCACTGCCGCCGCCACATTGCTGGTCAGCGTCCAAGGCGTGGTGGTCCAAGCCAGCAGGAACTCTCCCGGCTTGCCCTGCAAAGGCAGTTTGAAGAACACCGACCGGTGGGCCACCATCTGGTAGCCCTCCGACATTTCCATCTGGCTCAATCCCACCGAGCAGCGGGGGCAGAACGGCATGCAATCGTGGGCGCGATAGACCAGTCCGCGGTCGTTGCACTTCTTCAGGAAACCCCAGATCGCGTAGTTGTTGGTCTGGGACATGGTGAAATAGCTGCGCCGGTCATCCGCCGGCTTGGCCCAGTCCTCGGGCTTGTCCCAATCCATCCAATAGCCCAGACGGATGCTTTGGTCGGTCTGCACGCGAGCAAACTTGTCCACGCGCGCCTTGCACAACTCGACAAACTTGTCGATGCTGATGAACCGGTCACCCGCCAGGTTCTCGATATCCTTCTTGCTCTTCAGGCCGAGCTCCTTCTCGACCTCCACCTCCACCCACAGCCCCTGGCAATCGAACCCGTTCTGATACCGCAGGCGGTGGCCTTTCATCGCGTGATGGCGCTGGAAGGCGTCCTTGTAGGTCCGGCCCCAAGCGTGGTGCACACCCATCGGGTTGTTGGCGGTGATGGGGCCATCCAGGAACGACCAGCGGTCTCCTTCCGCATTGCGCTCCACCAGACGCTCGAAGGTTTTTTCCTTCTGCCACAGTTCCAGAATGGCCCGCTCCAGGGCCGGAAAATCGACCTGGGTCTCAACCTTGGCAAAAGGCATGGTCTTGCAGCTCCGAATCAATCGTTCGCAATCTGCAAGTATAGTGCATGGATACGGTTAGGGGGAACCGTGAGCTTGTGGCAAACCCCGGGCAAATCACTTCAAAGTGGCGGTTTTGAACCGGTCAGCGGGCAGGTTCGGGTTGTTCACCAGCTTGTTGTACCAGTACTCCGCAATCACACCGCCCCGAGCGTCCATCAGGCGGTTGCCCACCAGTTGGCGGGTCTTCGGGTCGATCCAAACCGTCTCTGACCGGATGGCCGGGTCATCCGGGTCGGGTGCTCCCTCCCGGGTGACCACCAGGCAGGTTTTGCCATCCAGCTCCGGGGTCGCCTGCAGCCCCAGCCATCGCACCTGCAGGGGCGCTTCCTTCCGCAGGGTATCCCAATCGGCCACTGTCCGCTCCAAGGTCTGCTTCAGGCCGAACTTGGTGATGGGGTTGCGATGGCCCTCCATCACCTCAGGGTCCAGGGGATTTCGGTAGGCCAGCCCGGCCCACGCCAGCACACCAGTCGGCAGGATCACCATCTGGTTTTTGTTCTCTCCCTCGGCATACAGCACTTCCTTGGCCAGCCTGCTGCCACCCTTCACCATGCGCATCCGCACCGCGAAGGGTTTGTCACGGTATTCCACCTCCATGGTGCTGGCATGCAGGTGATTGTGGCCCTTGGTCTTTTCCTTGCGCGAGAAGACGCAGGTGTACCCGCGAACATCCGCCTGGCGCGCCAGGCAGTCCTTCAACCATGCCACCGGATCCTTCAGAAAAGCCTGGGCATCCGGATCCTGGGGCGATGCCGGTTGGTCGGCCTTGAAATCAGGCTCGCCAGCCGGGGCAACCGGAGGCTGGCCCTCGGCCCCCGCCTTTTCCGTTTCGGTTCCCGGTTCAGGAATCAAATACCCCTTCTGTGGAAGGGGTTCCGAGCAGCCACAGGCCAGCAGGGCGGTGGCAAAGCCAAAAAACAACATCACCAGGCCCCCGATGGAAGCCTGGCAATGTTTTCGGCTGGGTAGTCTAACGGTCAGGATCCTGCCACCTTCGCTGACGGACTGGGTGAGGAGCCCTTCGCTGCCGAGGGCTGCGCCTTTCCTGGCGACTTTTCCAATGATTCCTTTTTACCCGGAACACCGCCGGTTTCCAATTCCACCCTGACCCGCTGGCCAATGCGCAACTGGTTCTCGGGACTTTGGTTTGCCGGGGCCGGGTCCACCTCGATGAGGCATTCCAGGGTTCGGATGTCGTTGTACTGGAGGGGCTCCATCACCATGGAGCGGCGGGGGCTGTACCAGTTGGAGACACTCAGCACCTTGCCGGAGGCCAGGGGAGCGTCGCGCCGGCTGCGGGCGTCGTCATAGATGATCGCCTTTTGGCCCACACGAACCGCGGTGGCGAACTCCTGCTCCACCTCGGCCCGAACGATCTGCTTGCCGGATGGGAGGAATTGGATGGCCGGCATGCGGGGGGTGGGCCCCAGTGATTCGCCCACCTGCACGCTCAAGCGGAGGATGGTCCCTTCCGCGGGGGCGCGCACCACCATCTCATCCAGGGCCACCTGGGCCTTCTTGAGCTGGGCCTCCTTGGCCTTGTAATCGCTCTCGGCCTGCGACACCTGGAAGGTGGGGTTGAGTTTCTGCAGGGCTTCCAACTCGATCTTCCGGGCATCCACCTCGGCCTGGGCTGCCTCGGCCTGCATCTGTGCCGAGAACATCTGATCTTTGGTGGGAGCGATGGAGGAGGACTGCAGGTTCTCGAACATGCGGCGTGCCGCGTCGGCCAGCGCCTTCTTGCCATCCACCACCTTCTGCTGGCCCGCGATCTTCTCCCGGTGCTGGGTTTCCAGCTGTTTGGCATTATCCCACTGCGCCTTGCTGGCCGCCACGGCGGCCTGGGCCTCCTCCAGTTGGGCCCTGGCGATGCGGTCGTCCAGCGTGAAGAGGATCTGATCCTTCTGGACCTTTTGCCCCTCGTCCACCAGCACCTGCTTCACCCGGCCGGGCTGGAGGGGGTACAGGGGGGCAAGGCCGTGTTCAGCGTCAACATGGGCGATGCAGAATGTCCGGTTCATGGGCAGGTCAGACAACTCGGCACCGGCCGGCTTGGCGTCACCCGACAGTCGTTTGCCCAGGTTGCCCACCACCCTCTTGAACTCAGCCGGCTTGACCAGATAGGCCAGTCCCAGCACCGAGGCGAGCACACCCAGCACCAGCAGCAGTCCCAGAAACGGGCCCGGATTCCGCTGCGGCCGACGAACCACCCGCTGGGCCCCTGGCTGCAGGTGGGGCGGGTTGGCCGCGGCGCCCTGGGTGGCGGGGCTTTGTGTCGTGGGGGAGGCGCTCATGGTGTGGCCCTGTAACGGAGGGTGGGCTTGGCGGGGATCGCTGGATTGATCTCGCCGGGTTCATGGGTGGGGTGGCCGTTCGGCCCGGTGACGCCGTGGAAGCCGTAGCTCTGGCGTTTCAGCCGGCCGTCCTCGAGGTCGACCAGTCGGTCGGCAAAGGGGACCAGCCGGTGGTCGTGGGTCACGCAGACCACGGTGGTGCCGTTGTCCTTGCTGAGCTGACGCAGCATTTTGACAACCTCCTCACCGTGGGCCCAGTCCAGCGCGCTGGTGGGCTCGTCCGCGAAGAGGATGTCGGGCGCCTTGATCAGCGCCCGCCCGATGGCGACCCGCTGCTTCTCGCCGCCCGAAAGCTGGGCGGGGCGCAGGTGGGCGCGGTCCAACAGGTTCAGCCTCTCCAAAAGCGAGTCGGTCATTTCCCTGGCTTCGGAGACGGTGGCTCCCTGTCCCCAGCGGGCAACCAACTCGATCTGTTCACGGGCGGTCAGCGACGGGAACAGGTTGTAGCCCTGGAAGACGAATCCACAATGATCCAAACGGAACTGTTCCCGTTCCTTGTCGTTGAGCGACCAGATGTCCTCACCCATGCAGATGACACGGCCCTCATCCGGCCGGAGCAGTCCGGAAAGCATCGCAAGCAGGGTGCTCTTGCCCGAACCGGAAGGCCCCATCATCAGGACAAACTGGCCACGGTGCACCTCGATGGACACCTCGTCCACGGCGCGGGACAGCGATCCGCCGTCGCCGAAGGCGCGCACCAGATCCAGACCCTGCAGGATCGGGTCCGAACCCCACATGCGCTCGCCGATTCCGGAGCCTTCCTGGATCAAGCGCCAATCCTCCAGCGGTCCTAGCGCAAAAGCAGCGCCGGCTCCACGCCGCGCAGCGAGCGCAAGGCGAACAGACCCGCGCCAATGGCCATGAACAGCGTCACCACCGAGACGGTCACCAGAAGCCAGCCTTCCAGCTTCATCTGCACGCCCCACACCTCTGCGACAGCCGCCAGACCGAACACGGCGGGGATGGCGATGCCTATGCCTATCACGCCCACCCAGGCGGCCAGGGTCATCACGTGCAGGCTGACTCGCCAGCGGGGAATGCCCATCGCCTTCAACACCGCGAATTCCTTGATCGAGGCCGCCGTGGCCGAATACAGAGTCTGGCTGGTGACGACGGCGCCCACCATCAGGCCCAGCACAGCGGCGTATCCCAGGGCGAATCCGCCCTTGGTCTTGGTAAGCCAGTGGATCCTGGTGCGGCGCGAAAACTCCGCGCTGGTGAAGATGGACAACTCGGCCTGCGAATCCTGGCCCAGTGCGTTTTCCTCGGACGATTCCCGGGACTGGTTCTCGTTCAGGATCGACAGCACACCCATGTCGCGGCTGGGGGCAGGTTCGGTTTTGGACGGGGCGGGCGCGTAACGGCGTCGCAGTGAGGCAACCACATCCTCGGGGGATATCCCCTCCTTCACCTTGCCCAGCGCGTAGGTGATCTGGCCCGGGAAGCAGCGCAACAGCGGCCTGGCGGTGGTGAGCGAACAAAAGATGAAAGGCGCCGCCAATCCCTTGGCCCCCTTCACAAAACCGACAACCCGGACACGGGCTCCGGCCACTTCCGCCTCGTCCCCCACCTTCTCAACACCCAGCTTTTCCTTGTCCGACTCGTCGAACACCACGGTCCCCGGCTCGGTCAGCGCCTCCGCCAGTTCCGGATACCGCTCCAGGGCGGTGTTCCGCCCCATCGAACCCGGTTCAAGTCGGCTCCCGACCACCATGCACAGCTCCTGACCGCCATCCTTGCGGGCCCAGTAGGAAAAACCCTGCAGGAATCCCTCCACCCGCTCGATGTCCGGGTGGGTGGCAAGCCGGGCCAGTGCCTGGCTCTCGCGGATGGGACGGCCAAGGTCCACACCCAACACCTTGGGTGCGCCTAACCAGATGTCCGCACGGCTGTTATCGACAGGCATGCTGGTGATGGAGAACAAACCCAGCAACAAACCGAATTGAACGCAACCCAACAGGGCGCAAAATGCGACCGCCAGGATGGCGGTCAGATAGCGCTGGCGATCGTGCCAAAGGGTGGTTAGTGCGTATGACATGGCAGGTCAGTATAGCACAGACCATACCCCCCCCGGGCAACGCCAACGGGGGGTGCCGAAGCCAACTTTCCGCCCTTGGAATGACAGGGACGCAGGTTGCGCCTGTCTGGAAAAATAGGTCGTCTAGCTAATCAGGATATTTTGGGAGCCTGCCAGCCTGGCAGTTCACACAGGGTCGGATCGACATAGGTGTGATGCCACAACTGGGTGGACACCACGCCGATCAACCCCATCTCCACTGAAAGCCGGGTGGCATTGAACCTGCCTAGCTGCTTGTACTTCTCCCGCCAGTGGGTGACCTTGGCGGGTTCGAAGTATCCGGTCTTCCGCAAAGACTCCTCCGAAAGGAGCTGCTCGACGAACTTGGGCACATTTTCCAGGTAGAGGGAGTCGAATGGCGCGCGGAACATCGCCTTCTGCCTCCAGGCAATGTTCTTGGGAAGCCAGCGCTCGGCCATCACCCTAAGCAGGTATTTCTCGGTGGTACGGCGCAGCTTGTACTTGGGATGGATGTCAGCCAGGAAACGGAACACCTTCTCATCCAGGAAGGGGTAACGCGCCTCCACGGAATTGTGCATCGCGATCCGGTCACCCTTGGCGTTGAGCAGCAGCCCCACCAGGTGGGCCCGACCGGACAGGTAGAGCTCCCGGTTGAGCGGGTGGTACGTGTTCATCTTGGCCGTGGGCAGTTCCAGATCCTGGTAGGGATTGTGGTCCAGCGCCAGTTCCAGCAAGTCGGGCGAGAAAAGGCGGAGCTTGGACAGCCCGACTATGCCATAAAAATCCAGCCAGCCATTGTGACCACCCACGCTGGCGCGGATGCTGGCCCGCTGGCTTTCCGGGTATCGCGGCCCGCCACCCAGGATCATGGCCGCATCGCGCAGTTTGTGCGACAGCGGCATGCCCGGCAGCAGATCCATGAACCGGGTCATCTTGTGGATCTTGTGCCAGGGATACCCGGCCAGCCATTCATCCGATCCCTCGCCGGTCAGCACCACCTTGTAGCCCCGCTCGTGCACAGCGCGCGACAGCATCAGCAGCGCGGCGCACGACGTGTCGATGACAGGGCTTTCCGCCGCGGTCACCAGTTCGGGGTAGGTTTTCATCGCCTCGCCGGCACCGAAATCGACCACGTAGGGATCGCAGCCGACATGCCGGGCTGTCTCCATGGCGCGGCTGGTCTCGTCCAGCGACGGGTCCGTGATGCGGATGGTGAAGGATGGGATCGGTCGGCCGAGGGCTTTGCTGGCCATGGCCACCACAATGCCCGAATCCACGCCGCCACTCAGGTAACTGACCACCGGCACATCGGCCCGCAGGCGCCGCTGCACCGCGTCATACAGCACCTTCTCGAATTCGTCGGCCAATTCAGGTATGGAGCCGATCCGTTCCTTGCCCTGCTCGGCGAATTCCAGGTCGAAGTAGGAACGACGGTCCACCAGGGCCGGCCGGTTGTCTGGAAGCCTGATGTCAAGAATCTGTCCCGGCCGAAGCGCCTGGATATTCTCGAAGACCGTGAGCGGCCCGGGCATGCTGAAAAAGGTGAAGAAGCCGCTGATGCCCCGGCGGTTTGGCCGGGGGACAATCATTCCGGACGCCAGGATCGCCTTGATCTCGCTGCCGAACAGGAGCCACTCGCCATCCCCATGACGGACCCTCGCCCAGTACAGCGGGCAGATGCCGAATTGATCACGGGCCAGCACCACGCGGTTGTTGCGGCTGTCGAAAACGGCGAAGGCAAACTGTCCCTGAAGACGATCCACCAGTCGGTCCTGGTAATCCTCCCAGAGGTGAGGGATCAACTCGGTGTCGCAATGGGTGCGAAAGGTATGGCCCCGACCCTCCAGCTCTGCCTTCAGCTCGGGGTAATCATAAAACTCGCCATTGAACACCGCATGGATGGTCTTGTCTTCGTTGGCAAGCGGCTGTTTTCCGTCAGCCAGGCCGACGATGCTCAGCCTGCGGTTGGCGAACCCGATACCCGGGGCGAAGAAAAACCCGTCCTCATCCGGACCGCGATGCACGATCGCCTGGGCCATGGCCCGGACCCGGGCCTGCTCCACGGGGCGGCGCAGGCCGGACAGATCAATCATTCCCGCTATGCCGCACATGGGGCAGGGCTCCTCGGCTGGATGGCTTGGCTTGGATCTGGACGCCCGGGTGCTATCAGGCCGCGGGGGCGTAGAGTTCACGCACCTTCGAGGCCAGCTTCCGCCGGATCAGTCCGGGCATGAATCGCTGCACCATCAGCATCCAATAGCTGTCCCTTCCAATCCAGGCCTCGCGCTTGTTGCGGGCAAGCTGGCTGACCAGAGCCTTCGCCACCACCTCCGGCCGCATCCCTTCCTCGAATTTGAGTTGGGCTTTACCGGTGGCCATCCTGCAGTTTCGCAGGAAATCGGTCGCGGTCTTGCCCGGCAATGCCAGAAGCACATCGATGCCAAAACGCGCGTATTCGGTGCGCAGACTTTCCGTCAGGCCGACCAGCGCCGCCTTGCTGGCGGAATACTCGGTCCAAGAGGGCAGGGCACAACGGCCGCAACGGCTGGCAATGTTCATGATCGCCGGCTGATGCCCCTTGATCAGCACGGGGATCGCCTCGCGCATCAACTCGGCCGGGCTGAAGAAATTGATCTCCATCATGTCCCGGAAACCCTGCTCCGTGCCATCGGCGAAGTGATTCCAGGAACCGAGGCCTGCGTTGTTGACCAATCCGTCCAGCCCGCCCAAAACCTCCACGGCGGAGCCAAGTACAGACTTCCGCTCCACTTCGTTCGTCAGGTCCGCGGGAATCCCGTGGGCCTCGCCCCCCGCGATCCGCACCGCCTGAACCACCGCGTCCAGCTTGTCTTCCGAACGGGCCGTCAAAGCCAAGCGGGCACCAGCCTTGGCCAATTCGAGGGCAAAGGCCTCTCCAATCCCTTGGGATGCTCCGGTGACCAGCACCCGCCAACCGCGCAGTTCACGCCGCATGTTCAACCTCATGGACCAAGCCAAAAACCCGACGCAAGTTCAAATCTTCTCTATTTTACCCCTACTGCGCTTCTGACCCGTCTTTATGAAGGGCTTGCCCCCGGTATTCACCCAACGCTGGCCTGACCAATCGTCACGGCTGGAATGGATGGAAAAAAAGTACCCCGCGCATCCCGCCGAATCCGGGAAATCGGATGCTCTGGTCCGCTCCCACCACATTTCTGGTGGGCTTCCCAACCCGGCATGGGTGCGGAAAACCGTGATTTGCTTTTGAGTTAGAATGCACACGGCCCGGCCGTTAGGAGTCTGGATCATTTCCCGAGGCGCCCCCGTTACTTCCAATGACCGCAGGGCTCAGTTTGATTCCGATCATCGCGGGCGTCGTGGTGCTGGGATTTTTGATCCTGGCCATGTTGCGCCTGGTCCGATGGTTGTTCACTTGGCTGGCCGGGTCTGAGAAAGCACTGGCCCCGGTCAACGCGCCCTCCGTGGGTCGATTCACCCGATTGATGGACACGGCAACGATCACGCTGTGGCCGTTCCGGCCGAAAAAAGTGCGGATGGCCTTCCCCTGCCCCGCCTGTTGCCTTCCCCTGTTGGGCAAGGTGTCCCCCGGCGAGGAGCTGGTCTGTCCCTGGTGCGCCACCACCTTCCAGACTCCGGAACCGCCGCCCCCGGCGCCGCCGGTTTCGAAGAAGGTTCTCAAAAAGGTCAGGCTGGGTGGCCAAGCCAAAGGCTCACTCCCATGGCGCATATTCAAGACCTTTTCGATCATCCTGGGGATATGCCTTGTCGTCTCCCTGGTGATCGTGGGTATTCTCGATTCGCTTTACGCGTGGCTCGCCCTGTCGATTGTTTTGGTGGCGGGCTGGCTGGGTCAGGCGGCGCATCGCCGCTTCTGGCACAAGGAAACGTTCCTCCCGAAACCAATCCTGGCAAGCGGCGGAGGAAACGTTCTCGCCGGTGAGATCATCCGCACCATCGGCATGATCGGGGCGCCGATCACGCTTGGAATGGTGGCTTGGATTTTCCTGGCTTGTGTTGGTGGGTGCCTTTTCAACCTGTTCTGGCGTATGTGATCTGACGGCCAGGCACCCTTTGCCATATGACGATCAGTCTGTGGTCACGGTCTTGAATCGGAACGGTTCACCACCCAGCAGTTGGTTGGATGTCACAGTCGGGCTGACATATTTTTCCAGATGTTCGATGAACAGCTCGGTGCCTCGTTGGTGCGGGACATGCGGCCAGCAGCCAGGGTTGTACATGCTGTCCGTGAGGTCCCTCACCAGGGCCACCTTCTTGCCATTCTTGGACATTTGGCGCAGGCCGAACGGCCTACCAGCAACGCACATGTTCACATGCACACCCACCAGCAGCACATTCTCAATGCCACGGGACTCCAGCAGGTTCCACACCTCCACGCCCGAGTCGGTGATGGCGTCCCTGTCCTGGTCGATGGTCAACAGGTCGGTCTGTCGAGTCCACGGAGCGCGGGGATTGAGACCCTTGCCCTTCAGTTCGGCCGCCCAACGGGCATGTTCCACAGGATCATCATCCTCGCCGCCATCAGACTGATCGATCGGATATTTGCCCTGCTCCTCCGGCGGGATTTTTGAGCACCATTGCCCGATATCCTTGGGCAGATTCCCGGCTTTGGGTGCCTCCTGGGCCCGTTTGCGCCCGGGGGTTCCCTCGTAGGGCTTCATGCACTCGCTGGGGGCATGGATAATCAACATCCCCTTGCCACGGGCGGCCTTCAGAAAAGCCTCCGCTCGCGGCGCCATTTCCTTCTCGCGACGCACAGCGTTCAGGCAATGATGCAAGTCCCACATGTCACAGACAATCACCGCGGTCTTTTTCGGATCCCAGGCCACCGAAGTTTCGGTGGGCCTGCCATCCGGGGAGCGGCCCTGCAATCGCCAGGCGACGGCTCCATCAGTTTGGCCCTGAACCATCAACAGCATTCCCAGGATCAACATGTCAGAACCCCAAATAGATCCAGCGCATGGCCACAAAAGCCGCGGGCAAAAAGAACATGCCGAAAACCAAAACCAAAAGCCCGAAACCGGTTGCCATCACCGCCTATCTCCCCACCGGCAGGAGTCGCAGGCAAACCGGGGTGGGCACCTTGGTCAGGGTGCCACGCTCACCCGGAATGCCAGTTGCCAGGTCGATGGGAAACACCGCGATGGAATCCGCGTTCTGGCTGCCCACCAGCAGCCACTTGCCGGTGGGATCAACAATGAAGTTGCGCGGTTCCTTCACGCCCTCCTTCGCGAAACCCTCCAGCTTCAGCTTGCCGCCATCGACCACCCGCATGGCCGCGATGCTGTCATGGCGGCGGTTGGACCCATAGATGACCTTTCCGGTGGGATGCGGCACCACCTCCGCGGTGTAGCTCTCTCCCCGAAAGCCCTCGGGCAGGGTGCTTGCCGTGTCAAACTCCTCCAGTTTGCCGGTGGTGGCATCCCACCTCAGGCTGGTTATGGTGTTCTTCAGCTCATTGATCACCCGTACTGATTTTCCGTCGGGGTCAAAGCAAAGGTGCCGGGGCCCGCTGCCCGGGGCGATCTTCGCCTCCCCGGCCGGGGCGAGTTTCGCGGTGGCGGTGTCCACCCGGTAGACATAGACCCGATCGGTCCCCAGGTCGGCAGCCAGCGCATATTTCCCGGTGGGATCCAGGTTGATCGAATGCGCGTGTGCCTTTTCCTGGCGCCCCTGGTTGGGGCCCGTGCCCTGATGCTGGATGAAACTGGCCGCCGGTCCCAGTTTGCCATCCTCATCCAGAGGGAAGGAGGCCACGCTCCCACCACCGTAATTTGCCACCAGCACCACCTTGCCCGACGGATGGATGCTGACATGGCAGGGAGCCCCGCCCTGAGTCGGTTGCTCGGAGATCGGTGTCAGCCGGCCTCCGTCACCGATGCGGAAGGATCGGACCCCGCCCCCCAGCTTGGGACGGTCGATCTCGCCGACGGCCACCAGCACGCGCCGGACCGGATCGATCGCCAAGAACGATGGGTTCCCCATCTCGGCCGCCAGCTCGGGTTCACCCAGCTTGCCGGTCGCGTCATCAAACCGGATTTTGTAGATACCCTTGGATGTCTTGCCGGTGTAGGTACCCACATACAGGTC
>CAWUOE010000022.1:0-18797 GCA_963923355.1 uncultured Gemmataceae bacterium
CACAAGGAGTATCGTCGGCAGCGTCAGATGTGTATAAGAGACAGGATTATGTGTGTGATGGGGCTTTTGGTTTCTGGATTCCATGCGCGGTCGGAAGAAGCCATCCGGCACAAGTTCCTCGCCACCGGTGGCCAAACCTATCTGGTGGGTGCCGATGGGAAAAATGTCAGGGATTTTGGCGAATCCACCCGGGATGGTTGGGTTTTGGCAAACGGAAATTTTCTTTTCGCCTTGTCTAAAAGCCCGAAATACCCGGGCGGCGGTGTCCGGGAAATCACACCCGACGGTGCAAAGGTTTTTGAATACAAGGGAACCCAGTCCGAGGTGAATACGGTTCAGGCTTTGCCCGGGGGCAATTACCTGGTAGGCGAGGCAGGGGCCAAACCCCGTTTGCTGGAAATTGACGGACAGGGAAAAACCTTGGTGGAGGTGCCACTCCAGGCCCAAACCAAGGATCATCATCTGCAGACACGCATGTCGCGCAAGCTCCCCAATGGCAATTACCTGGTGCCGCAATTGCTGGACCGCGTGGTGCGAGAGTACACCCCTTCCGGGAAGGTTGTTTGGGAAGTGAAAACGCCCCACATGCCATTCACCGCCATCCGCCTGCCGGATGGCAATACCCTGATCGGCTGCACCCTGGGTGATCTGGTGATTGAGGTGGATGCCCAAGGCAAGGAAGTGTGGCGCGTCACCAACGAGGATTTACCGGGCAAACCGATCAACGACGCCTGTGGCGTCCAACGACTGAAAAACGGCAACACCGTCATCACCAGTCACCACAACTCGGCGGGCCAGACCAAATTGACCGAGGTGACACGAGACAAAAAAGTGGTCTGGAAATACACGGATGACCGCAAGGCTGGAATCCATCATTTCCAAATATTGGATACCAATGGTGAATCAGAAGGCTCATCACCCCTGAAATAAGGGGTTAGATTCAGCTTCCCGGTTCGCCAGGTGCTCCGGTGGGGTCGCTGGTTTGCCGGGAAGCGCGCTGCCGTGCCGCCCACCGCGCATAGATGCCGGTGTGCTCACCCATGCTCATCATGAGTTGTTGGTTCAACTTCTCCTCAGCTTTTCGGCGACTTGTTTCGCGCAATCGGGTTTCTGCCAGTTTGAGCAGTTCCTCCTTGGCGGGGGCTGACAACAGGCATTCAGGTGACGCCATTTCCTGCTGGATCCAGTCCTCCGGGGCATCAAACCGAATGCGGGAAAGGCCTGCGATGGCTGGGTGCCCAAGCAGGGTGCGAATGCTTTCTGGCCAAACCATTTTTGGATCAGGGCTTTTTCCCCTTAGGCTCAGCCGCGCCAACTTGGGAAAGAGGCTCCCATTGGCGAAATTTTCCAATGCTTGGAGTGTGACCAGTGTGGAGGAGGCATCCAGTGAAATCAGGGCCGGTGTGAATTCATCCGTGGCGAGGTGACGCCATCCCCGCTCTCCCAGAGGGTTGCAGGACACATTCAGTTGGCCAAGCCGATCCCAGGGGCCCAAGGCCAGCCAGTAGCCCAGCTTTTCTCCATCGATGCCGCACCCGGAAAGATTGAGGGATTCGACTGCCTGATAATCGAGATTCCCTTCCAATTCCCTGGCATCCAGTTGGCTGAGGTGGTTTTGGGAGAGGTCAATCCGGGTGGGACCGGATAGCCACCCACATCTGGCAAGAGCTTCGAGTGAATTCCCAGTCAGGCTGCAGGCTCTCAGGGTGATGGAACGGAGTCTGTTGTTAGCAATAGGCATCAAAGGTTTGTCATTTTTGCCGGGATGAGGTTTGGGTAACCGGCAACCTGTCAGGTTGAGGGATTCCAGGCTGCTCCAAATCGAAGATTGGTTGAAGATGGCCAATCCATGGGCGCTGAAATGGCATTGATTGAGTCGAAGGTGGCGGGTGCACGCGGAAGCCACTGTTTCCAGCAAGCCATTCAGGGCCCCCTCCGTCAGAGTGAGGTTTTCGAGACTGATGCTGCGGACGGAGGTTGGCAGCGGTGGGGCAGTGCTGTCGATCTCCAGTGGGGGTGGAAAATTCGGGCGTCCGTTCATGGATCGGCCCGCAATTTTGTCCTGCCTCCACCAGTCGGACCGCAGTTCCAAGGTTTCCAAGGGTGTGGAGGCTCGGGTGATGGCGGCCAATACTGCTGAACTGGCGAAAGGACCGCCTAACCGCATGTGAGTGATGTGGCGCGTCCAATCTTTTTGGAGCGTAGTCAGGAAACCTTCGGCCGGAATGGTGAAATCCGCCAAGGACAATACCTGCCAGCCGGGAGACCAATTCGAAGGGAGTGCCTTCAGCAAATCGTTCTGGGCCAGGGGGCTCAATCCCCTTCCAGAAAGGTGGAGCCCATTCACCCACGGCTGTTTGGTCAATTCCCTCGCCTGCAGGGCACCATTGGAACCCAAAAGCCATCCATTCACGGCATGGAAAACGCCAGGAAGGGTTCTTGACTGGTTTTTGCTCACATGGTGGATTTGGCCGGGCATCCGAAGGGACAGCCTCAGGAGGCTGGCCAAACCCCTTTGGCCGTTATCCGCCAACCAATCGGCCAAGATGTGACGCGCCAGGGTATCGGTGGGGGCGGAGCGTGCCGACTCCAAAAGGGCCAGGGCATCCGGGTGGACCGACCAGTCTGTCATCTGTCGATCCTCACACTTGAGGGAATTAGCCTCCAAGGATAAAGACAACTGAATTCAGTGCCCGGTTTGAAGGAAAGCAGGTGTCATCACCTGCCGATTATTGCGGGCCGAACTGCTCCACCTCCAATTCTCCGTCCAGCCCGTTCAGGCGGATGAGGTTCTTGACAGGGTAATCGCTGCCCACATTCACCAGCCTGGTTTGATCCAGAGAACCTGAGCGCCAGCGATGGGTATGTCCACTAACCACTAGCGAGATTTTCCCCGTATTGTCCCGCACAATGGTTTCCACCCGGGAATTGCCGCTGAAGGCCTCCCAAAGCAGGTGATCCATGGATGGACCTTCCGTGTCACTTTCCCGGGCTGTTGAAGGAAATCCCAATTCGGGCAGGGCAGGGTGGTGGGTGATCACCAGGATTTTTCCGGCGGCACGCGTTGCCATTTCCAAGTGCCCCTGAAACCGATTGGCCAGTTCCTCGGTCACAGAAGCGTTGGTCCTTCCTTCCGGCCACCGCACATACACCCGATCATTGTGCCGTCCCCGGGTGAAGCACATCTGATCCAACCGCCAGAGATCTTTTGGAAAACGTTTGGCCAACTCCTCCCGTGTCCAGGAGTGGTCGTACCAGTTCATGGTGCCAACGATGGCGAGGTCCCATTGAGGCAGGATCCAGGGGCCCTGGTCCAAGTAATGGAATCCATGCCGGGCACATTCCATCGGCAGCAGTTGGTCGAATACCTGCCAGGAATCCCCCCGGGCATCATCAGCGCGTACCCAAATGTCATGATTTCCTGCAACCAAGCCAACCGGGCAGCCGATGGTGGCCAGCGCGTTCAGGCATTCAGTGAAATGAAATTCGGCCCCCTGGTCTCCCCCCACCAGCAACAGGTCCGGCGGATTCTCACGAAGGGCCGTCACCAAGGCTGTGTTAGCCTGCTGGCATTTGGCCAAACCCCAATGCAGGTCGGCTGTGATAGCGATCCTGGGTTTGTTCATAAGTCCATTTTTATCAATGCTTTGCGCTGGATGGCACGGAGTCACCGCCCGGCGGGGAATCGGTTGCCGTTGAGCCGGCTGCACCATCCCATGGTACAACCTTAGATTGGCTGTGTTGTTTCCGCGCTGCAACCAAGGATTCGGGCGCGGTAGTGGCAGGCCGATGGGCACTCAGGACGGGATGGTCACCATGCGATTCACCGGTTGGATTGGCTGTGCGTGTCTTGGATTCTTGGCGGGGAACCTCATGTCGGAAGAAGCGTTGCAATATCCCAAAACCCGCAAGGATGGCACGGTCGAGACCCTGCACGGCCGGAAGGTGGAAGACCCCTACCGTTGGCTGGAGGACGATGTCCGCAAATCGGCTGATGTGAAACAATGGGTGACCGACGAGAACAAGGTGACCTTTGGCTATCTGGAAAAGCTGCCCGGGCGCAAGCAGATTCAGGACCGGCTGACCAAACTGTGGAATTATGAAAAGGTTTCGGCTCCCAGCCGGCTGGGGGGCAAGTACTGGTTTGTCCGAAACGACGGATTGCAAAATCAATCGGTTCTGTTTGCGCGGGACACCCTCACATCTGAGCCGAGGCTGATCCTTGACCCCAACACATGGAGCAAGGACGGCACGGTGGCACTGGCAGGTTGGCGGCCCACCGATGATGGCAAATACCTTGCCTACGGAATCGCCGAGGCCGGAAGCGACTGGGTCACCTGGCGGGTGCTGGATTTGGCAACGCTCAAACCGCTTGCCGATGAAATCAAGTGGGTGAAATTCAATTCCCCGTCCTGGAAAAAAGATGGTTCAGGTTTTTATTACGGGCGATTCAGCGAGCCGAAGGCCGACCAGAAATTCCAGGCCCTGAACCTGAACATGAAGGTGTATTTCCACAAAGTGGGTACGCCGCAGACCGAGGACACCCTCGTCCATGTGACTCCAGATCACCCGGACTGGGGCTTCCAAACCCTGGTCACCGATGACGGCAACTACCTGCTGATGGTCACCCATGTCGGCACTGACCACCGATACCGGGTGGAATGGGCCGACTTGCGCAAGCCGGAATTCAAGCTGATACCCCTGGTGGACAAGTTTGAGAACGAATGGGATTTTGCTGGCAACGAGGGGGACACACTGTATTTCAAATGCAACCTGAATGCACCCATGGGCCGCCTGGTGAAGGTGGACCTGGGCAAGAACGGCGATTGCACCCGTGGCCCCATCGATTGGGTGGAGATCGTCCCCCAAGCCAAGGAAAAACTGGACGGTTGCAACCTTGTGGGCGGACGGGTGGTTTGCACCTACCTGAAGGATGCCTACACCCAGGTGAAGACCTTCACACTGCAAGGGAAAGACCTTGGGAAGCTGGAACTGCCGGGTATCGGCACTGCAGGCGGTTTCGGGGGCAAGTTGGAGGAAAAGGAAACCTTTTATTCCTTCAGCAGCTTTGCCACGCCGGGGCGGATCTACCGCCTGGATCTTGAGACCATGAAAAGCGAGCTGATCCACCAGTCGAAGGTGGATTTCGACCCGGATCAATATGAGACTCGCCAAGTATTTTATACGAGCAAGGACGGCACCCGTGTGCCCATGTTCCTGTCGCACCGAAAGGGGTTGAAACTAGACGGCACCAACCCGACTCTGCTGTACGGATACGGTGGGTTCAGCATCTCCCTCACGCCCGGATTCTCCGTGGGCCGCCTGGCCTGGATGGAAATGGGCGGAGTGCTCGCGGTAGCCAACCTGCGCGGCGGGGGAGAGTATGGCGAGGAATGGCACAAGGCTGGCACCAAGGGCAGCAAGCAGAATGTTTTCGACGATTTCATTGGTGCGGCCGAGTACCTGATCGCCCAGAAGATCACAAGTTCCAAGCACCTTGGCATCCAGGGGGGGAGCAACGGTGGCCTATTGGTGGGTGCGGTGATGACCCAAAGGCCCGATTTGTTCGGCGCATGCCTTCCCGCGGTGGGCGTGATGGATATGCTGCGTTTCCAGAAATTCACGGCGGGCCGTTACTGGGTCGATGATTATGGCTCCAGCGACAACCAGTCTGATCTGGGCTACCTGCTGGCTTACTCGCCGTACCACAATCTGAAACCGGGGACCCAATATCCGCCCACGCTGGTCACCACCGGCGACACCGATGACCGTGTGGTTCCCGGTCACAGCTTCAAGTTCGCCGCCAGGCTGCAGGAGTGTCAGGCTGGTTCCGCCCCGGTGCTGATCCGCATTGAAACCCGCGCCGGCCATGGCGCTGGCAAACCGACCGCCATGCAGATTGAGGAGATGGCTGACCAATGGGCATTCCTGGCAGCCAATCTGGGATTGAAACTCCCCCGGTGATCTGACAATCGGGGCGGTGCCCGGCAGGAGGCGGGGCACCGGATGATTACAGGGAAAGGATTCCCGTATGGCGAGTTTTCCGGTTCATTTCACGACTTCGAGCACAACAGGCGCCATCCTGGGCATTGCCAGCATCTACTGGCTGGATTTCGACTGGGGTGCAGCGGTTTCCGTGGCGGTCTACTGCGCCTTGGGTGGGGCAATTCCTGATCTGGACAGCGATTCGGGCATCCCAGCCCGTGAGATGTTCAACCTGGTCAGCGTCTTTTTTCCACTGCTGCTCTATCACCGGTTGGAACAGGAGGGATTGTCCAGCGAGCAGGTCTTTGCCTGCATGGTGGGCATTTACCTGGTGATCCGGTTCGGTTTGAAGCGACTGTTTCGCAAGTTCACGGTTCACCGGGGCATGTTCCACAGCGTGCCAGCCATGCTCATATACGGTTTGGTGGTCTACCTGACCGGCAGCCAGACAGCCGCGGCGGAAGCCACCGGCGTGAACCAGGACATGCGTCATTTTCATCGGGCGGTGCTGGGGTTTGCTGCCGCCATCGGGGTGTTGACTCATTTGGTGCTGGATGAAATTTGGGCGGTGAACTGGGAAGGACTGACCATCCACCTCAATCAGTTCGCTGGGAGCGCGGTCAAACTCTGGTCCTCATCCTGGCCGGCAACCCTGCTGACTTACGGAATCTTGGCGGGGCTCATGTATGCCACTTATCTCGATGCCAAGCGTTTCAATATCCATCCGCAGAATTGGCTGGCCAACTTTGCCCCCAAGTTGGTTCCATACGTGAATCAATTGGAGGCCAAGGCAGGAATACAGCCCACCCAAAGCGGGCAATCATTGCCTAAAACGACAGCGGGGGCTGTGACCAGCCAGCCCAAAACCCAGACCGCGCCGGCACAACCAGTCAGCCGACAGCCAGTACCCACCCAATTGATACCATCCCCCGCCCCGCAGCCGGCTCAAACCGCACCGCAGGGTCAGTTGGTGGCACCTTCCGGTTTCCCCGCCTTCTTCAAACCTGCCGGGCAGTGAATGTGCTTTTAGTCGGCAAAGGCTGGCCCGAGCACGCATTCGATATGCCCGGCATGGACATCCACCGCTTCCAGTCGACCTGAAATATCCAGATTGTGGCCTTGGGCAAAAGCGGTCAGATCCACCTCGATCCTCTCGCCCTCCATGCGGGTGCCCGGCAATTCCTGAACACGCACCTCCATTTGGTCCACCAGCAGTTGACGAACCATGGCCGGCGCGTTGAAACCGGTTACCAGTCGCACGGAGCCCAGCTCGGCTACCAGCTTGCCGTCTCGGGCGGAGGGCTTGAATTCCACCTGTATACCGATGGGCATGATTCCCGCCTGATAATCACCCACCAGGGTGACCGATCCTTCTCCCACCTTCATCCGCGGGTTTCGCATCTCGTCAGGTTCCACTACCAAGGGAACCACATGCTTGTCGAGAAAATCGCTGGTCACTTGCAGGCGGCCACTTAGAATCTTGATCATTTTTTTCGCTCCCACCCGCCCCCGAGCATGCTGCCGGAGCGATCGCGTCATTTGCCCCAGACCCTTGGGACGGCTAAATTCCTATCTTGTTCAGAGTATGTGATCCCTCCCGGTTTGTCGGTGGCCATGGACTGAATTTGGTCACGGTAGGCATTCTGTCGGAGGTGTTGGCACCAGGCGCATGGAGCAATCGGATGAGCCATTCCGGGATGGTACGTTGGGGCGTTTTGGGAGTTGCCAAGATCAATGAGCGGTTGCTCCCCGCCTTTGCCAAATCCAAGGTGGCGAAGGTGGTGGCCATCGCCAGTCGGGATACCGCCCGGGCCCGGAAGGCGGCTGACGAGACGGGCATACCCATCGCCTGCGGCAGTTACGAGGAACTTGTGCGCCACCCCGAGGTGGATGTGGTTTACAATCCGCTTCCCAATCACCTGCATGCGCACTGGACCAAGGCCGCCATCGAAAACGGGAAAACAGTCCTCTGCGAGAAACCTTTGTGCCCCACGGCCCGCGAGGCCCTGGAATTGGTGGAATGGGTGAACGCCCGCAAGGGGCGCTTGATGGATGGTTTCATGTGGCCCCATCATCCACGGACAGCCAGGCTGCGCCGGTTGCTGGATTCCAACCTGCTGGGGCCCGTGCAGCGTGTGCACGGATCCTTCACTTTCCGGATGGATCCCATCGATCCCGACAATATCCGCCTGAAGCCGGAAATGGGTGGGGGAAGTCTGCTGGATGTCGGATGCTACCCGGTCTACGGAATTCGCTGGGCCATGGGAGCTGAGCCGGTGCGAGTGTTTGCCCGAGCCACCCATCTGCATGGCGTGGACATTGACATGACCGGGCAGATGGAATTCGAGGATGGGAGGGTTGCCAGCTTTGATTGCGGATTCAATGCGCCCCTTCGGATGAGCATGGAGATCGTCTGCGCCAAGGGAGTGGTTCGGGTTCCCCGCATGTGGCTTCCCTCACCCAAGGGCGAATTCGAGGTGGAGCACGAGGACGGGACGGACCTTTGCACGGTGGAGGGCTACGATCAAATCACCTGCATGATCGACCATCTGAGCTTGGCGTTCTTGAAAAATCAGCCCGCGACACCCAACCCGTTTGAGGCTGTCAAATCCCTCAGGGTCATGGACGCTTTGGCACTCTCAGCCCGTGAAGGTAAGCCTGTGGCTGTGGCACGGGACTGACGCTTCACTAGCCATGGCCCAGCGGGTGGGTTGCCGCCCAAACGGCTACAGCCGAATAAAGGCCCACCCCGATAAGAAAGAGGGCACACCAAATAAAGGTCAAGGTGCCCACCAATGTCAGGTCATCCCGCAACAATTCAGGCTGCGATTGGCCGGTCGGTTTGTAGTTCGATTCCATGGCTAGAGCATCCAGAGGGTCATTTGCGGGTCATGCGCACTTCACGGATATGCTTGTGGCATTTGAAGCAGAGCATAGAAATATCCAGATAGGCTAGGGCGGCGCCGTCGCTGTTTTTGTTTTTGGCCTGCTCCACCACGTTTTCAGCAGCGGCCCGAAATTCGTTGCTCAACTCCTTGTAGCGTGGGGTCGGAATCACCTTCCACTCCGCTTTTTGGCTGAGAATGATCAAATCTTGTGCTTTGTCCGATGCCTTGGGCAAATCGTTGGTCGCCAAAGCCTCCAGCAACTTTTGGCAGCTTTCCAGCTTTTGCTGCATCACGCCTTTGGCTGCCGGCTTGGCTGGTGCGTTTTCCTGGGCCACAACCTCTCCACCGGTCTGACCCAGGCAAAGGAAACTGAATACCAATCCGATCAGCATCCTTTTCATCTGGAAACCCCCTGATGCAACCTAATTATTTTATTTGGGACAACTTCGTCTGATTTTAGGCGGCAGTTGCTTTAATTCCAAGTCCTGGAAAGGACAGAGAAGTGGTTAAGGGTACCCAGCCGGACCCGCCCTTGACTTGCTGATGGCCCTGTCGCATAGCCAATTTTGAGTACGCAGAAGTCAAAAATCTCGGATTCAATTGTAATTTGGGTGGCTTGGGCAGCTAGGGTGGGGGAGCGCTTTGCTGGTCCATCGAGGAAAAACCGGAGTCAGGGCGCGATGAGTGCCAAGCCACCGGGGAATAAGCCGGTTGAACGCCACGAGCCCAACGGGCCTTTGTGGGCTTATCCGCTTTTCCTTCTCGGTTTGGCTGTTTTTATCTTGTCGATTGTTTACGGCCCGCTTCCATTCACAGGGCCCACCGGGGCCTTGCGACGGGTGGCACTTTTGCGGGAGCAGCTTGAAACTATCTCACCGGACGCCATGGAGGAATGGCTGGAGGCAGCGGAAAAAAGCGCCGCTTTGGCACCCAGGGCGGACATTCAAATCAAAGCCCGTTTACTTTTGGCGGAAGGATGGTTGCAGCGAATTCCCGCCCTTCCTGCCGATGAGGCGGCACGTCGCATGCGGCTGGTTCAGCAGGATTTGGCCAGTCTGGACGGGCAGGAAAACGGACCGGATGGGGAACGGATAGCCTTTCTTCTAGCCCGATCGAAATTCATCGCCGGTGAGGATATTCCCGGTGCCATTGAAAAACTGGGCGGCGTTTCCGAGAGCTCCGAAGTAGGGGCGGAGGCTTTGGTCCTTTTGTCCCAATGCCATTTGGCCAGCAAGCCTCCCAATGTGAAGGGAGCCCTCGCGGCCAATGAGCGATTGCGTGCCTTGGGTAATCTCACCGACCAGCAAAGGGCCCAGGCTCAGTTGTCTGCCGGGGAACTCTATTTGGCCATGCACCAGCCGGAGGAGGCGCGCCGGGTGTTGGACAAGGTGGGGGGCAGGGCACCGGCTGAAATACGTGCAAGGGCTGGCATGATGCTGGCCCAGAGTTACCAGGAGCAGGGCCTGTGGTCCCAAGCCACGGAGGCTTGGCAAGGCCTACTCGAATCCGGAACCATCCAAGATCCCCAGTCGGCTGCCCAAGCCTGGTTTTTGTTGGGCCTTTGCCACCAAAAAAGCGACCAACCAACGCAAGCGGTGGAAGCACTGGAAAAGGTTCTGGAATATCCCCCGGGCGATTCCACCCGACAGGCTCAAATCCTGTTGGGGCAATACACCGCCACGGAGCAAGATCGCACGCGTTCGATGGCGCATTTCCAGGCTGCTCTGGATGGCATCCAGTCTCCCGCCCAGTGGCGAGGCAAGGATGTTGATCTAGCCAAGGTCAGGTCGGTGGTGGAGTCCACCCTGGAGGTCTGGATGCGGGGGCCTCGATTCGATGCGGCCAAATCACTGGCCGAGTTGAACCTTGGGATAGCAGACCCAAGCAGGGGCACGGTCCTTTTGGCCCAGGTTTTAGAATCCCAGGCGAGGGCCTTGCGGGAGCCCGAAGCTTGGGAGAAGGCGGGCGGCAAGGAAAAAGCCCTCGCCCAATCCAAAAATCTGTTTCTGGAGGCCGCCCGGGCAAACACTCAGGTGGCTGAAACTTTGACTGAACCTGGGCAACAAGCCGCCCACCTCTGGCTGGCAGCCCGGCAGTGCCAGGAGGCCCAGGACCATGCACAAACGGTTGACTTGCTGACGCGCTTCCTGCGGGCCGCACCCAACTCAGATAAATCAGGAGAGGCTTGGTACCGCCTGGGGGAAAGCCTGGCGGCCCTGAAGCGGAACGCGGATTCCCTGTCTGCCTACCGGGAATGCATCAAATTCATCACACCTTTCTCTTACCGGGCCAGATACCAAATCGGTGCGGATGCCATGCTTAAAGGGAACCTAGATGTCGCCGCCGAGACGCTCGAGCACAACCTGCAGGTGCTCCGATTGGACCCGGATCCTGAAGCGCAGGAATTGTCGCTCTATGCTTTGGGCTCCCTCTATTTCCAGCGACGCGACTGGAAGATGGTCATGAGGCGGCTGGAAGAGGCACTGGAACGATATCCCAGGAACCCGCAAAACCTGAAGGCACGGCTGTGGCTGGCTGATTCCTACCGGCAACTGGCTTTTCAGGAACACCAGAATTCCCTTTCTGGTGAGCAGATCACCTCGGAGACGCGCGCCCATTTCCAAGCGGAGCATCGCCGCTGGCTGGAACGGGCCGTGGTCACTTACACCGATGTCCGCCTGGCACTGGAAATGCCCGAGTCCACCTCCCTGCTGACCCGGGATGAGTTTGATTCGGTGGGCCTCTTGCTTGCGGACACCTGGTTCCAATTGGGCCGCTATGAGGATGCGCTGCAACTATACGAGGAGCAGGTGGGTAAATTGGCAGGCCGGAATGGGCAACTGGTGGCTTTGGGTGGCACCATTCGTTGCAACTCCTCCCTGAGGCGATACGAAAAAATGGCCCCTGCCTTGGAACAAATTCGCCTGGCGCTCCCCAAACTCGATGATAAAACCCGTAAGGAATGGGAGAGCTGGATCAACACAGCCTCCAGAACGCCCAGGGGCTGATTGGGGCAGATCGACCGGCTATGTTTACCAAAGGAAGACCCCGGCCGTTGGTGCGGCCGGGGTCTATGGTTTTTTAGGCTTGAATAGGGACCAGAATCAGGCCTTGGTGGGTGCCACCTCGGTAGATTCAACCCCTTCCTCGACCTGGGCCACACGCAGCGCCGCCTGCTGATGCAGCGTGAAACCGGTGCCCGCAGGGATGAGGTGGCCGAGGATCACGTTCTCCTTCAGGCCCACCAGATAATCGATCTTGCCCGCAAGAGCCGCCTCGGTGAGCACCTTGGTGGTTTCCTGGAACGATGCGGCCGAGATGAAGCTTTCCGACTGCACCGAGGCCTTGGTGATGCCAAGCAGAAGCGGGGAGGAGTCTGCGGGAGCGGGACGCTCCCAAGTGGCGGGTGTGCCGCCCTCTTCCTCGATACGGGCCTTCTCCTCCTCGTACTGCGCCTTGGAGATGACTTTGCCCTTCTCGAACCGGGAGTCGTTCTGGTTCTTGACCTTCACGCAATCGCGCAAGCGCTCGTTGACCGCGCGGAAGGCGAACTTGTCGATCACGGAGCCGGACATCAGTCCGGTGTCGCCCGTGTTCTCCACCTTCACCTTGCGAAGCATCTGGGCCACGATGATTTCGATGTGCTTGTCATCGATGTCGACGCGCTGGGCGCGATAGACATTCTGCACCTCGCGGACCAGGTAAGCGCGCACCGCCTCCTCGCCGTTGATGGCCAGGATGTCATGGGGGATCAGCGGCCCGTAAACCAGCGGATCGCCGGCCTTCACGAAGTCGCCATCGTGGACCTTCAGGTGCTTGCCGGCGGGGATGAGATGCTGGGCCACCTTGCCCGTGCGCTCGCCCCGCTCGTCGGTCTCCTCCACGTTGACCACGCGCTTGTTGCGTTTCTTGCCTTTCTCGTCGAACTTCACATAGCCGGTCACCTGCGACATGACGGCGGGATCCCGAGGCCGTCGGGCCTCGAAGATCTCGGTCACGCGGGGAAGGCCGCCTGTGATGTCCTGGGATGCGGCCACTTCGCGGGTGATCTTTGCCAGGATGGTTCCAGCCTGGACTTGATCCCCCTCGGAAACCTCGATGAACGCTTTCTCCGGCAGATAAGCAACGGCACGCTCGCCCTTGTCGCCCTTGGGCCGCACCATGATCTGCGGGTGCAGATCGCCACGGTGCTCCATGATCACCATGCGCTCGGTTCCGGATGCCTCGTCGCGTTCGCGGCGGATGGTGACGCCTTCTTCCATGTCCTCGAAGTGCACCGTGCCCGAGGTTTCGGCGATGATCGGGATGATGTGCGGATCCCAGCGGCAGACCACATCGTCCTTCACCACCTCCTGTCCGTCCTTCACCTGCAGCACGGCACCGTAGGGGATGGAGTAGGTTTCCAGGGCGATGCCCTTGGGCCCGATAACCGAGACTTCACCGTTACGGGAAAGGACGATCACCTCATCGGCGCCGGCTTCCTTCTTGACCACCGACCGGATGTTCCGGAAGGCAACCTTGCCAGGCTTGCGAATCTTGATGTCGCTTTCGCCCACCTCGCGCTTCACCACGCCACCGATGTGGAAGGTGCGCATGGTGAGCTGGGTGCCGGGTTCGCCGATGGACTGTGCGGCGATGATGCCGACGGCCATGCCCTCTTCCACCAGGGATCCGGTGGCCAGATCGACGCCGTAGCACATCCGGCAAATGCCGAGTGGCGCGACGCAGGTGGTGGGGCTGCGAACCATCACCTTGTCCAGACCGATTTCGCCGAGCTTGTCGATCTCGCGGGCCTTCTCGGGCGTGAAGATCTCGTTCTCCTCCACCAGGACCTCTTCGGTCTTGGGGTGGACAATCGTGGTGCGGCTTACCCGCCCGCGCAGGATTTCCGACAACGGACGCTCCACCTCGTCACCCTTCATGAGGGCCTGCTTGGTGATGCCCTGGGTGGTGCCGCAATCGTACATGGTCACGACCACGTTCTGGGCAACATCGGCCAGCTTGCGGGTCAGGTAACCCGAGTCGGCGGTCTTGAGGGCCGTGTCGGCCAGACCCTTCCGGGCGCCGTGGGTGGAGCTGAAGTACTCCAGCACGCTCAGGCCTTCTTTGAAGGAGGCCTTGATCGGCGTCTCGATGATGGTGCCGTTCGGCTTGGACATCAGGCCGCGCATGCCCGCAAGCTGGCGGATCTGGTCGATGCTGCCACGGGCGCCCGAGGTGGCCATCAGGTAGATGGGGTTCAGGTAGGGGCGCAGATGGCCGGTCTCGTCCTTGCGCCGCTCCTCGCGGAGCTCGTTCATCATCTTCTGCGTGATCTGGTCGCGGGCCTTGGTCCACAACTCGATGTTGCGGTTGTAGCGCTCGCGATCGGTGATGTCACCATCCTCGAACTGGCGCTGATACTTGGCCACTTCCTTGTCGGTGTCGTTGAGCACCTTCGTCTTGTTGGCCGGAGTGCGCAGGTCGTCGGTGGCGAAGCTGAGGCCTGATCGGGTCGATTCACGGAAGCCCAGCACCTTCATGCGATCCAGAAGGTCGATGGTGGCCCGGCGCCCCATGATCTGGTAGCAATCGGCGATGATGCGCTGGAGGTGCTTGCTGGAGAGCGCCAAGTCGTAGAACGGCATCCGTTCATCCAGGATGTCGTTGAACAGCACACGGCCCACGGTGGTGAGCTTGCGGTCGCGATCCTTGCAGATTTCCTCCTCCATCTTGAGGCGGTCCTGCACCATGTGTTCGGTCACGAAACGCTTGCCAGCGGGCATGCGAACCCGGACCCGCGCGTGTACACCCAGTTTCTTCTGGGCGTAGGCGGTGAACACCTCGCTGGTGCTGGCGAAGGTCATGCCCTCCCCGGCCTCGCCGGATTCACCCAACTCGCCGCGGCCGGCGGTGAGGTAGTAGCAACCCATCACGATGTCCTGGCTGGGCGAGATGATCGGCTGGCCGTTGGCCGGGCTGAAGATGTTGTTGGTGGACATCATCAGCACCGTCGCCTCGACCTGCGCCTCGATGGAGAGCGGCAGGTGCACGGCCATCTGGTCGCCGTCGAAGTCGGCATTGAAGCCCTTGCACACCAGCGGGTGGATGCGGATCGCGTTGCCTTCGATCAGCACGGGCTCGAATGCCTGGATTCCCATGCGGTGCAGGGTGGGGGCACGGTTCAACAGGACGGGATGCGACTTGGTCACCTCCTCGAGGATGTCCCAGACCTGGTCGTCCTTCCGCTCGAGCATCTTCTTGGCCGACTTAATGGTGTCGGCATGCTTGAGGTCCTTCAACCGGCGGATGATGAACGGCTGGAACAGCTCAAGGGCGATCTTCTTCGGCAGACCGCACTGGTGGAGCTTCAGCTCCGGGCCGACCACGATCACCGAACGCGCCGAATAGTCGACGCGCTTGCCCAGCAGGTTCTCGCGGAAACGGCCCTGCTTGCCCTTGATCATGTCGGTAAGCGACTTGAGAGCGCGGTTGGAGGTGCCCATCACCGGCCTCTTGCAACGGCCGTTGTCGAACAAGGCGTCGACCGACTGCTGCAGCATGCGCTTCTCGTTGCGGATGATCACCTCGGGCGCGTTGAGGTCGACCAGCTTCTTGAGGCGGTTGTTGCGGTTGATGATGCGGCGGTACAGGTCGTTGAGGTCGCTGGTCGCGAAGTTGCCGCTGTCCAACAGGACCAACGGCCGCAGATCCGGCGGGATCACGGGGATGCAGTCAAGCACCATCCACTCGGGCTTGTTGGCCGGGCCACCCAAACCGGAGTCACGCAGGCTTTCCACCACGCGCAGTCGCTTGACAAGATCCTTCACCTTCTGCTGGCTCTTGGCGTCTCCACGCTGCATCTCCTCGCCCAGTTGCTGGCGCAACTCGTTGGAGATGGCAACCAAGTCCAGCCGCTCGAGCAGTCGCTTCACGGCCTCGGCACCCATGCCGGCCTCGAATGAATCGCCGTACTGGGCCCGAGCCTTCTTGTACTCGTCCTCGTTCAGGACCTGGCGCTCCTTCAGCGCCGAATCCTTCGGATCGACGACCACGTAGTCCTGGAAATAGATGACCTTCTCGAGCTGGTTGGTCTTCATGTCCAACAGGGTGCCCAGACGGCTGGGCATCGCCTTGAAGAACCAGATATGCACGACAGGGGCGGCCAGGTTGATGTGACCCATACGCTTGCGGCGCACGCGGCTGTGGGTGACCTTCACGCCGCACTTGTCGCAGACCATACCCTTGTACTTCATGCCGCGGTACTTGCCGCAGGAGCATTCCCAGTCCTTTTCAGGCCCGAAGATGCGCTCGCAGAACAATCCGTCCCGCTCCGGGCGGTAGGTTCGGTAGTTGATGGTCTCGGGCTTCTTGACCTCGCCGTGGGACCAAGCCCCGCGGATGTCGTTGGGATTGGCGAGGCTGATGCGGACCGAAGAGTAGTCGTTGATACGGTCGTAATTGGTTTCCGCGCCGCTGTTGGCGTTGGCGGCAGATGTCGCGTTGTTCATGGCTGCTCTCCAGAGGTCGGCGTCGTGGATCGGGCGGTGTCGCGTTCAGTCGGATGGTTGTCGGGGTGTTCCGGGCGGCCGCAAGGCCGCCCGGGGACCGGGCAGTGGCGTCGTCAGGAGGACGCGGCGCCCAGCAGATCCTCTTCCTTGTTTTGCTTCTCGAGCTGCAGGTTCAAGGCCAGCCCCTTGATCTCGTTGGTCAACACGTCGAAGCTGGCTGGCAGGCCAGCCTCCAGGGTGTTCTCACCCTTGACCATCGACTCGTAGATCTTGGTGCGGCCGTCCACGTCGTCAGACTTGACGGTGAGCAGTTCCTGAAGGATGTAGGCGGCGCCGTAGGCCTCGAGCGCCCACACTTCCATCTCGCCGAAGCGCTGTCCGCCGAAGCGGGCCTTGCCACCCAGGGGCTGCTGGGTGATGAGGCTGTAGGGCCCAGTCGCCCGGGCGTGCACCTTGTCGTCAACCAAGTGGTGCAGCTTCAGCATGTAGATGAAGCCCACGGTGACAGGCTGCTCGAAACGATCGCCGGTGCGCCCGTCGTACAGGTAGCTCTTGCCCGACTCGGGCAGGCCGGCCTCCTTCAGGACGCTGCGGATGTCATCTTCGCTGGCGCCGTCGAACACCGGGGTGATCGCCTTGAAGCCCAGCTTGGCGGCTGCCGCGCCCAAGTGGGTCTCAAGGATCTGTCCCACGTTCATGCGACTGGGTACGCCCAGCGGATTCAGCAGGATGTCCACCGGGGTGCCATCGGCCAGGAACGGCATGTCTTCCACGGGCAGGATCTTCGAGATCACACCCTTGTTGCCGTGGCGGCCGGCCATCTTGTCACCCACGGAGATGACGCGCTTGGTGGCCACGTAGACCTTCACCATCTGCTGGACACCGTTGGGCAACTCGTCGCCACGCTTCAGGTTGTTGATCAGTCGGTCGCGTTCCTCGATGTGGAAATCGATCTGCTCGCGATGGCGGTGGTAGATCTCCTCCGCCTTCTTGCGCTCGGCGGGGGAACGCAGGTCCAGATGATCAAGCCGGAACTCGGCGGCCTGTTCGGCCATCGACTTGTCGTCCTTGTCGGCACCCAGGACTTTGTTGTTCCTGGCATCCTTCAGGCTCTTGACCTTCAGTTGCTCGCAGAGTGCTTCCAGCATTTCGCGGAAGAGTTCGGCGATCTTCTTGTTGGAAGTCTCGCGATATTCCTTTTCCAGCCGGTCGACCTCCTTCTTCTCCGCGTCGGACATGTGGGCGCGGCGGCTGAAACGCTCGGTGGCGGTGACCACGCCTTCAACGCCCGGGGGTACCTCCAGGCTCTCGTTCTTCACATCCTCGCCGGCCCGGCCGAAGATGGCGTGGAGCAATTTCTCCTCGGGGGTGAGTTCGCTCTTGGACTTCGGCACCACCTTGCCGACCAGAATGTCGCCGTGGGCCACATGTGTGCCCACCCGCACGATGCCCGAATCGTCCAGGTTGTTCAGCGCCTTGGGCGAGACATTCGGGATGTCGCGGGTGAACTCCTCCTTGCCCAGCTTGCTCTCCCGGATCTCGATCTCGAACTCCTCGATGTGGATGGAGGTGTAGGTGTCCTTCTCCACCAGCCGTTCGGAGATGATGATCGCATCCTCGAAGTTGTAGCCTTCCCACGACATGAACGCGACCAGGACGTTGCGTCCCAAGGCGAGTTCTGCCTGGTGGGTCGCGGCGCCGTCGGCGATCACCTCGCCCTTCTTGACCTTCTGGCCCACCTTAACCAAGGGCTTCTGGTTCTGGCAGGTGTGTTCGTTGAGGCCGACGAACTTCTCCAGTACGAATTCCTTCTCCTCAACGCGGATGCGCTGGCTGTCGACGTAGCGGACCACGCCGTCGCGGTCGGAGCGGACAACGAGGCCGCTGTTCTGGGCCACATCGCGCTCCAGGCCGGTGGCAACGATGGGCGGCTCGGTAACCAGCAGGGGCACCGCCTGGCGCTGCATGTTCGATCCCATCAGCGCGCGATTGGCGTCATCGTGCTCGAGGAACGGGATCAGGCCGGCGGAAACACCCACCATCTGGCGGGGGCTCACGTCGATGTACTGGATCATGTCCGCCGTTGCGGTGACGAACTCACCCTGGTGGCGGGCTGTCAGTCGGCTGTCCTGACCAACGATCTTGCCACCCTCCACCTCGACGTCGGCCGGGGCGATGTAGGCGTCGCTTTCCTCGTCGGCACGGAGCCAGCGCACCTCGTTGGTGAGCTTGCGGTCCTTCACCACCCGGTAAGGGGTGATCAGGAAGCCGTAGTCATCCACGCCGGCGTAGATCGACAGGTGGGAGATCAGGCCGATGTTGGTTCCTTCGGGAGTTTCGATCGGGCAGATGCGGCCGTAGTGCGAGATGTGCACATCACGCACGTCGAAACCCGCCCGTTTTCGGTTTAACCCACCCGGCCCGAGGGCGGAGA
>CAWUOE010000023.1:0-18046 GCA_963923355.1 uncultured Gemmataceae bacterium
TGGTTCCGTCGCCGCCGCCCTTGTTCCCGCCGTTGCCGGCGCCTTGGGTGCCGACGCCAGCGCCGAGTCCCTTGGTTCCGTCGCCGCCGCCCTTGTTCCCGCCGTTGCCGGCGCCTTGGGTGCCGACTCCAGCACCGAGTCCCTTGGTTCCGTCGCCGCCCTTGTTCCCGCCGTTGCCGGCTCCTTGGGTGCCGACTCCAGCGCCGAGTCCCTTGGTTCCGTCACCGCCGCCCTTGTTTCCGCCGTTGCCGGCGCCTTGGGTGCCGACTCCCTTGGATCCGTCGCCGCCACCCTTGTTTCCGCCGTTGCCGGCACCTTTGTTGCCAGTCAGACCGGTTTGGACAACCTGGTTGGCAGTTTCAGAGCCGGCGACCGGCTTCATTTGGGCGAGAGCCTGGTCTACGGTTGATGCGCCCGATTTGGGAGCGGTTGTGCTACCTGTGGCGGAAGCGGTTTGGAGGCTACCCCATGACTCTCGCCAGTTGACTGGCTTGGCTGGAGTGGCCGCGCTGGCTACCTGTTTTTTCTCAGCAAGTTGTTCCGCATCGGCCGCAGAGGGAGCCTGACGTCCCATGCCCAGGCCACCTTTGTTACCACCCAGGCCTAGTCCATTGCCTTTGGTGCCATCGCCCAAACCGGCTCCTTGAACTCCGTGGCTGCCACCCATGGCTTTGCCATCGCCACCTTTACCGTTCCAGCCATGGCCACCGCCCCGGGTGGGATCCACCGGAGCCTGAGCCCCGGGGGTGCCACCACGATGCAGTAGGCCACGCCGTTCCTTGGCGCAGTCATCGCAGGTCCCCTTCCCGCCATGACCGCAGCCTTTGGTTCCATCCCCTGCTCCAGCGCCTTGGTGGCCGATACCGGCACCTTTACCACCACCCACGCCGGCACCTTTATTCCCGCCTGCTCCAGCACCCTGAGCACCCAAGCCCTTGGAGCCGCCCTTGGCCCCGGAGTCTGGACTCTCGCCCTTGGCTCCGATCGGTTCCAATTGCTGCGTCAGTGGCACGGTTGCGGTAGCGGAACCTGAGGCGGGTGCTGCCGGGATGCGCGATGCCGCGCCAGCGGAACCGGAATCAGACAGGGCTGCCACTTGGGTTGTTTTGCCAACCGGGGCGGTCAACCCGCTTTGGTTATCCGGAGGAACGGGAACACCCTTGGGAGGGACCAGACTTTTTCCCCAGGCGTATACGAGCACTTCGCCAGCCTGGCCATCCGCCCCTGCCGCCTGCTGCACCAGAGTCAGCCTTTCGCCGCTGGCCACAGACACCACCTGGAAACAGCGGCTGCCATTGGCAAGCTTCCAGGAGTGCTGAACCTTGCAGCGTTCTTGCTTGCCGCCTTCCAGTTCCACCGTGAGGTGGCGTTCCTTGGCGGGGGGGTTAGCCGTCGCACCCTCGGTGCCGGGGCCACCCTGTGCCTTGGCTTGCATTTGGCTGGAGGTCAGGGTGCCAAGCAGGGCCCCAAGCCACAAAAAACGGATGGATCGATACATGGGTCCCAAGCCTCCGCGCCGACAAGCCGGTTTCATGGATCCAAAAGTCCATGGACCGACGGATTCTTACCGGATTTATCGGTCGTACCGGGGCGGACCTTCATGCCGAATTGGCGGGAGAGGCAAGATTTTTGGATTGGACCACCTGTGCAGGGTCTTACGGCGGGTTTCAATCGTTTGGAGCTAGGCTGCCCAGGGTGTAAAAAGAAGGCTATCAGCCTGCCCAGAATCGCCGGAATAGCCCATTTCCGGGCACGAAGCGATTTTTCTTAATTTCTGTTCATATTCATCAGACCTAAGGTTTTCACCATGTCGAGCAATCAGCCACCAGCCGGGGCCGTTTCAGAAAACAAATCAGGGCTGGGCACCACTCAATGGCTGGTGCTGACCGTGGCGGCCATCGGTTTCCTGTTCGACACCTATGAACTGCTGATGACGCCCCTGGTGCTTGCGCCGGCGTTGAGCGAACTCCTGGGTGTGCCCCCCAATCATCCGGATGTGACCGCCTGGGTGGGGCGGGTTTTGTGGATCACGGCGGTGTGCGGCGGGGTGTTTGGTCTGTTGGGCGGCATGTTGATCGACCGCTTCGGCCGCAAGACAGTGATGGTGGCGAGCATTTTTGTCTACTCGTTTTCACCAGTTTTGGCCGGCTTGAGCACCAGCCTGGAGTGGCTGTTGTTTTTCCGCTGCGCCACCTTCGTGGGTGTGTGCGTGGAGTTTGTGGCCGCGGTCACCTGGCTGGCGGAGCTGTTCCCCGACAAGCGCACCCGTGAGTTGGCGATTGGCTGGACCCAGGCGTTCGCCTCGGTGGGCGGGTTGCTGGTCACGGCGGTAAGCGCTTTCATCACCAAACTGGCAAACGACGGCACGTTGACGTACCTGCCCGAAACCATCGGCAATGCCCCCTGGCGTTACACCCTGATGACCGGGTTGCTGCCCGCGCTTCCCATCGCCCTGCTTCTGCCGTTTGTGCCTGAATCGCAGGTCTGGAAGCAGCGCAAGCTGGCAGGCACCCTGGGCCGGCCCAGTTTCCGCGAGCTGTTCAGCCCGGCGCTGGCGCGCACGACCATTGTGGCGACGCTGCTTTCCGCCTGCGCCTATGCGGCCGCGTTCGGCACGCTGCAGGCGACAGTGACCCAGGGTGTGCCGGGCCTGCCCGTGGAGCGGCTGGATGAGCCCCGCAAAGAAATGGCCAAGCTGACCAAAGCCAATGCAGGCATCACCAAGGTGCTGCAGGGGCTTGAAAAGGACGGTGAAGCGGCCAAGGGGCTGAACAAAGAATTCCTCGGCAACCTGAAGGCCATGGGGAAGATCAACAAGGAGAAGATCCAGCCCGAGCGGGAGCGGGTGCAATTTTTGCAGGAGTTGGGCGGTCTGGGCGGGCGGATCCTGCTGGCCTTGGCGCTGGGGTATATCGTGAGCCGGCGGAAGATTCTGCAACTGTTCCAGTTGCCCGGGCTGGTCACCATTCCGCTGGTCTGGTTCTGGGTTTATTTCCAGCAGCCGGAATATTTTGCCTGGGGTGTTTTCCTGGCCGGCATCTTCACGGTGGCGCAGTTCAGCTACTTTGGCGAGTACCTGCCCAAGGTGTTCCCGATGCACTTGCGGGGAACGGGTGGCAGCTTCGCCACCAATGTGGGTGGCCGGATGTTTGGCACCTCGGCAGCCTTGCTGACCACCAACATCCTGGCGCCCAACCTGGGCTCGATTTCGCCGAAGCTGGCCGCGCTCAACACCTTCGAGAAGGTGACCATCGCGGCGGGCGTTGTGGGGGCCTCGGTTTTCGCCATCGGATTGGCCCTGAGCTTCCTGTTGCCCGAGCCGCCCCGCGAGGAGGGGCACGGCTGAGTTGCTTTTGTTCATTCAACCTCCCTTGGATTGCCGCCCGAGATCTTGGAGATTCCCATGCGTTGTCGTCTGAACCGGATGGTGTTGGCCCTGATGGGTGGTTGGTTGGCGGCCGGCTTGGCGGCGGGCCAAGGATTGAAAACCGCCCCGGACCGTCCGGTGGATGTCAGCCACCTGAGGCTGGACCTGAAGATTGACCTCGCCGGCAAGGCGGTTGATTCGCGGGCGACCCTGCAGGTGACGGTGCTGCGGGATGCCCCGGTCATCGCGCTGGACGCGGTGAACTTTCAGGTGAACGGTTGCCAGTGGCTTGCCGAGGGCACCATGCAGCCGGTGCAGGTTCCCTTTCGCCATGAGAAGGGAAAGTTGACCCTGGCCCCACCGGGCGGCTTCAAGGGTGGATCCAAGGCAGCCCTGACAGTGAGCTACCTGGTGAAAAACCCCAAGGATGGTCTGTTTTTCTTCGGGCCCGGGCCGGGTGACACGGAAACTCCCCTGATGGTGTGGAGCCAGGGCGAGTCGAACGGCAACCGCCACTGGATCCCTTGCCTGGACCACCCGGTGGAGCGCCAGACCACCGAACTGGTGGCCACGGTTGAGAAGGGCAACGAGGTGCTTTCGAACGGCCGGATGCTGTCGCGCCGCGACAACGCCGACAACACCACCACCTTCCACTGGCGGCAGGAGAATCCGCACCCCAGCTACCTGGTCACCCTGGTTGCCGGCAAGTTTGATGTGACCGAGGAAAAAGCGGGGGAAATCCCGCTGCTTTACTACGTGCCCAAGGGTGCCAAGGGGGATGTGGCCAAGACCTTCGGCCGCACCCGCGAGATGATGGACTTTTTCCAGCGGAGATTTGGCACCCGTTACCCCTGGGAGAAATACGCCCAGGTGGTGGTGGAGCAGTTCACGTCGGGCGGCATGGAGAACACCTCCGCCACCACGTTGAACGACCGCGTGATGGTGGATGACCGGGCGCTGCTGGACTATGACCCCGACGGGTTGATCGCCCACGAGCTGGCGCACCAATGGTGGGGCGACCTGGTAACCTGCCGCGACTGGGCCCACCTGTGGCTGAACGAGGGATTCGCCTCGTTTTCCGAAGTGATCTGGGCAGAACACCATCAAGGCTTGGAGAAGTCGCGGTATGACCTGCTTCGCAAGATGCGCGCGGCCCTGGAAGGGGACAGCCGCCCGATTGTGGACAGGCGTTATGGCGACCCGCGGGACATGTTTGACAACCGGGTCTATCCGAAGGGAGCCTGGATGCTGCAGATGCTTCGCTCCCGCCTGGGGGAGGAAGTTTTCTGGCAGGGGGTGAGGTCCTGGGCCGAGCGGTACCGTTTCAAGAGTGCCGAGACGGCGGATTTCCGCCGGGTGCTGGAGGAAACGAGCGGGCTGGATCTGGAGAGGTTCTTCACCGAATTCCTGGAGCGCGGTGGGCATCCCGAGCTGAAGGCGGAAGTCGCCTACAACGCCGGCACAAGGATGCTGGAGGTGAAGCTGGACCAGACGCAGAAGAACGAACCCTACGATTTGAAGGTCCCGCTTGAAATCATCCTGGAGAACGGCCAACGGCAGGTGGAGATTTTGCCGCTGGCGGAACGCAGGGCGACCACGCGGATCAAGCTGGACCAACCGCCGGTGACCTGGGAGTTTGATCCCCAGTTCACGGTGCTGGCCACCTGGAGTGAAAAACGCGAGGCGCGGCAGTGGGTGGCCCTGGCTGATAAAGGCGGAGTCCATGGCAGATCCCGTGCGATTGAGGCGCTGGGGGCCCTGAACGACCAATCCGAGGCTTTGGCAGCCGTGGTGGCGCGGGAAAAAGTGCCCGGCCTGGCAACCGAGGCTACCGCTGCCTTGGGCCGGCAAAAGGACGCGCAAGCCCTGAAGCGCCTGATTCAGGCCGCTGCGAACCCGGAAGCCAAGGTGCGACGGGCCGCGGTGGAAGCGTTGGGCCGCAAAAAGGCGGATGAGGAAGCCAAGGCCGCGCTGAAGAAAATTCTGGAGAGCGGGGATGCGTCAGCGGCGGTGGAGGCTTCGGCCTTGCTGGCCTACTCCCGGGTGGGAGGCGCGCCGGCGCAGGCCTTGGCCGCGAAATACCTAGGCCGTGAATCGCACGGAGAGGTGCTGCGCACCGCCGCGCTGGATGCCCTGGCCGAGACGGGCCAAAACGATGCGGTGGACACGCTGCTTGCCTGGACCGCCCAAGGGAAACCCCGGGCCGCCCGCCTTGCCGCCATGCGTGCTGCGGCATCCCTCGCCGACAAACCAAACCTGTCGGCTGAAAACCGCAAGCGCATCGTGGAGATGCTGATGGCCCGGCTGGACGGCGAGAAGCCACAGATCCGGCGTGGAGCCGCCCTGGCCCTGGACGGGCTGGGGGAGAGGGCCCGCCCGGCCCTCGCGCGCCTGGAGCTTGCGGTCAGCGATGACCCGGACAACGCAGTACGCCGGACGGCGGAGAAGGCCCTGCGCAACCTGAACACGAAATCAGATTCCGGCTCCATGCAGGCGGAGATCCGCAGGTTGCGCGCCGAGGTGGAGGCGCTGAAGCGCAAGATGACCGATTTGGAAGATCCGGATTTAGTGGATTGATGGGGTGTGCGGGGAAGCTTTCAAGGGTTGCCCTGAGCCGGCTTTTCCCGCGCAGCCTTGACTTTCGCTTCCCAGTTGTCGATCGCCTTCTGGCGAATGCGACCCAGAGCGCCTTGGCCGTGTTGTGCCTCGATGCGTTGGCTGGTTTGTTCGTTGTGCCGGTTCACCTCGGCGCGGAAAGCAGCGTCTTTTTTCCCAGGGGGCAACTCCATCACCGCGGTGCCCACTCCCAAATCAGACTGGAGCAATCGCAAGTACTCGATGTGCTGCGCGGAGTAGGGAAGCGCAGGATATTCCCACAACACCAGTGGCCCTTGGGCTGTTTCCTCAACCAATGGGGCTGATTGTTGCCGGCTGGCCGGTTGGCTTGGGCCTGAGTCGGCACAGCCGGACGACAAAAGGGAAAAGGAAATCACAAACCAGTTCAAGCGGTGCAAGGTGCCTCCTCATTCCAGGTCGGCAGGCAGACGTTCCCATTCCCTGCGCACCTTGTTCAGGCCCAGTGCGAAAAGCTCGAAATCATCGGCCAGCCGACGCAGCACAACGGACTGTTCCGGTTCCGTCTCGCTCTCCATGTGGCTGGCCAGCAGGTAGCTGCGTTTGCCTTCCACGGTGTAGTCCAGCAGAACATCCCGGCCCCCGCGGTGGCCCAGCCGCCTGAGCCCTTCGGGATAAAGGCCCGTCCAGTACAGGGCCAAGTCGCCCGCATGCCGATAGGCCTCGCCTCGGGCCATGCCTTCGGGGAGATCATCCGCGACCGAAAGAACCGCACGCAGCTCATCTCCTTCGGCCAAGCCGGCCGCCCCACCGAGCCGACGGATGGCTTTCATCGACACAAACCGGGCAAGCAATCCCGACAGGTAATCGATGACAGGGGTTTCCCCCAGACCGAACTCCTGCAAAAAAGTGTGCTCGGTCAGGCCGGCGAAGAACCGTGCCAGTTCGTCGAGTGGATTGGAGGGTTGGAAGGCCCCTGACGCATCCAGAGACATGATGTGCTCCTCCTGCGGTTTAGGGAGGGAGGATCCGATTGGTTGGATTAATGCACCTTAGTGGTAATAAAAGAGCCGGGGCGGGTCAACCCCGCCCCGGCACACGGGATTGGCACACTTTCTACGCTTGGCAGGCCGGGAAAGTTTGGTGGACGCTAGGTGCGTTATTTGTCGGGTGATCCCGCCCCGCCGCCGCCAGCACCACCCGGGAGACCCCCACCCATGGGTGCGGTGGCTCCAGCGTTCCGGATGGCCGCGGTCACTTCCTTCAGGCGGTCCTGGTAGGACTTGTTGGATTCCTTCCTGATGTCGCTGGTCTCGTCCAAGGCGCTGTTGCGCGCCATCAGCTTGCCCTCGGGTGACAGGAAGATGACCTCGGTCCAGGTCCCTGGAAGGGTTTTGTCGGCGTCGGCGGTGGAGGTGAGACCCGATCGCTTGGGTTCCTCGATACGCTCGGTTCGAACCTGCTCTCCCTTGCGGATCACCCGCTCGTGGCTGAAGTATGGACCCTCGATGTCAGCGAGCAGGAGATCTTTGCCTTGGCCCGGGCCCAAAGGCAGGTTCACGGTGGGCCGGTTGGTGACCTTGTCCCTGGCGTTGTTCTGATGCAGGTAGCTGAGGCCATGCACAGCGCGGCTCCAAGTGGGTACGCCGCCTACCGGAACGGGAGGACCGCCCACGTAGTCACCCTTGCGCACCTTCAGGCGGGGGATAATCACCCACTGGCCCACCTCGACAGGTTCGGTGCCGCCAACAGTCGCTTTTTCGACCCATTGGTGCACTTCAAGGGAGGCGACGTTGTTGACATCCGCAGCCACAGGCGACGCGGCATAGTACAGGTGTTCGCTGGGCGAGACGATTGGAGGCAGTTCACGCCAGGCACTGTCGTCGCCGGGTACTTCCAAGGGCTTGGCGTAGCTTTCCAGTGCCACATCGGGCCGTTGGTAGTTGGGATTCTGCAGGATGACCCGCATGCGGTACTTGTAGATTTTGCCGCTCTCCACGGTGAAATCCATCACACGGACAAGCACATCATCGGCAGGAGGCAAATCTGCCAGGGAACCGGCACCACCCATTCCCGGGGGGCCACCCATACCCGGCATGCCACCCATGCCCATCATGCCGCCGCCCATACCTGGCATGCCGCCTGGTTTGCCGCCACCCATTCCCGGGGGGCCGCCCATACCTGGCATGCCACCCATGCCCGGAGCGCCGCCCGGAAAGCCGCCACCACCGGGTTTGCCACCCATGCCCATCATGCCACCGCCCATGCCCATCATGCCGCCGGGGCCTTCACCCTGGCCGCCCATGCTGCCCAAGGAAGCGACATCCTCCTCGCTGCGATCCAGCAGGCTGCGACGGCGCTTGCGCTGTTCGGCCAGCAGCTTGTTGGTTTCGGCTTGTTGAAGCCTTTGCTCCACCTTGGCCAGCTTCTTCTCGAGCGAGGGGTAGAGGTTGTCAAACACGCCCTTGGGACGTTTCCAAAACAGCGGGGTGACCGTGGCACCTTGGATGGTGTTCTGGAATTGGATCATGTCAACGAGCGCATCATCCTCCGGTTCGAACTGGTTGTAGGCGAGGTTGCGGATGCGATCGTATTCCTTGCGGGCCTCGACAGCCTTGAATTCGGTCCAGGTGCCATCGTCCTTGCGCTCGGCCCGCTGCACCTCGACGCCTCGGAAGTAGGGGGTTTCCGTCATCCCTTCGGGCAGACGCAATTTCTGGGAATATTCCTTGGTTTGCTCGCCCATGGGGAAGGTGGCGACCAGCATGGCCACCCTGGCCGCCTTCACATCCATGGCGGGTTGGTATTTGCCGGTCTCGAACTCTTCCTCGGAAATCCAATCCGCCTGGTAAACAGGACGAGTGTCCTCACCCAGTCGGGTGAGAGGTGAGTCCTTCCGGGCGTTCTGACCGCGGACGATTCCGAAAACGCCAACCCGTTGCCCTGGACCGGGAACGCCACCGGCGCCGGCCAGTCCGCCCGGGGTGGTACCTGGTGCTCCGGCGCCACCACCTGGACGGATGCCGCCAATGCCTCCCGGTCCGCCGCCGGGCATACCACCCAATCCACCGGGCATACCCCCGATTCCGCCGGGCATGCCACCCAGCCCTCCGGGAGCACCTCCCAGCATTCCACCCATCCCACCACGACCTCCGCCAATTCCACCACGACCACCGGCCATGGTGTTGTCACCCTTGTAATCCTTAAGCACGAGGATCTTGACGCGATCCTTGGCCTTGTCATCCTGGGTGACCACCAGCGACTTGACCGGGAGCAGGGTCACCGCACCGTTGGCGTCCTCGGAGACGGGGAGGACCTTGGGCATCTGACGCCGGGGTGGAGCCACCGCATCATCGGTGAAGAGAGGATCGCCCACGTAAGCGGTGGCAGGAATCTTCTTCAGCTCGGCGTATTCAATCTTGGCGGTCTGGACGGGGGGATTGTCACTGTCCGATGGCACAGCACTGCGGAAGGCCGAGGTGACGCGGGTGTGTTCCTTGTTGATCTCTGTCTTCTTGGTTTCGGGAGAATCCGCAGACAGGAATCCAAGCGTGGTGAGGGCGAGCAGCAAGGCCGCAAGCCCCCCGGCAACGGCCAAGCCAACTTTCTCACCATGCTCGATGAAGAATTTCTTGAAATCGATTCCCTTGAGGTTCATCTTCATGGCGTCGATCTCCAACCGTCTGCCAGACCGTGATCCCTAACCGAAGCCATCGCGCCCAGCCCGGGCGTGACGGGTTATTTTCCGCCGGCGGGTGCCGAGGTCGCACCAGCCGCGGGTGTGGCCGCGTCACCGCCTTCCGCGGAGGGCGGTTTGGGCGGAAAACGCTCATAGAGTGAGGCGATGGCGTAAACCGCCAGATCGACCATCTGGCCGGTTTGCAGCGGGGCTGCTCCTGACCCTGGGGCAGCACCCTCACCGCTGGGAGCTCCACCCAGACCGGGGGGGCCTCCCATGCCGGGCATGGCGGCAGGCCCGCCGGGTCCGCCACCCAAACCGGGAAGTCCGGGGGCGCTGCCGGGGAAGCCACCGGGGCCACCCGGTCCGCCCCCCATGCCGGGAGGGCCGCCAGCTTTACCGCCCCCCATGCCGGGGGGGCCGCCCATGCCGGGCATACCACCCATTCCGGGCATGCCGCCCATGGGTCCACCCATGCCACCGCCCATTCCGGCTTGGTGGGCCCAATCCACCTGTGTGATCTGCATGCGCATGCGGGAATTGGCGATCGCGGTGAGTACGGTGGGTACCTCAGCCTGGTCCACCACCACATTGATGCCAACAGGCAAGTGGCGGCAGAGTTCGTTGGAGACGATGTAGCGGGCCCTATCAATCTTGTTGTTGGTAGTGGGGTCACCCACGGGTGCCGCACCACCACCTCCCGGACCGGCTCCCATCATGGGACCACCCATGCCCGCGGGCATCATGGAACCCATTCCTTCACCCCCGCCTGCAGCACCGCCTGCGGCGGCATCGCCCTCACCTTCGGCTGGTTTTTCCGCCGGAAGGGTGTTGCGTGGTTTCAGTTCAGCCTCCATGGTGCGGTGTGATTGACCGGTCCGACCCAGGGCCACCTTTTCAATCCGCCGGATCGGGCAATTGGCCTGATCAAAGAACTGGCACACCGTAAAGGGTTTGGTCAGATCGATCGTGCCGATGTTCATCGGCGGAAAATCCTTGAAGGAGCGCACTTCCTGGAACATGACGGGGTCGCCTTCCAGCTTGATTTCCACTGGTGGCTGGTTGGGTTGTGCAATCATGAACCGGGTGGACCATCCTGCGGCCTTGTCATAGAGCGGCTGGGGTCTATGCTGTGCATGGACATTCTCTAGGGTGCTGGACGGGTCGATGCGGCCCTGGGTGCCGGGCACCAGCTTGAGTTTCCAGTAAGCGTTTGACAGCACCACCGCCTTTGGCTCATTGGATGGGGATGCCACCCGACGCATGTTGCCGATTTCAGCAAGTGCTTCCCGGAACAGGCGGACCACCTCGCGTCGCACCGAAAGGTCTTCCTGAAGGATCCAGATTTCCTCGCGGTTGGGGTCCAACTCGAAGGAAGCGACCTCCTCCAAAACCCCGCGCAAGCCAGGTCCTGCGGTGCTGGTAGCACCACCGCCAGCGCCACCTGCCATCGCTCCGGGGCCTCCCGCATCCGGCGGGCCAGCCAATCCCCCGCGTGCACCACCCGGTTTTCCCCCGCCGATTCCCATGGGGCCGTCGCCCCCCTTGGGCGCAGCTCCACCGCCACTCCCAGCTCCAAAGGCGATAGGCGTAGGGCCCTGGAGGATGCGCCATTCGGCTGGATCCTTGGAGTTGAGCTGGAACTTAGTCTCCTGAACCTCGGCCTCGAAGTTTTTGAACTGCCCCTTGTAGTACTTGTTCTTGTAGTCGGTGCGGATGGGGCCGGGGATGTCATCGGTCGGGTAGACCAAAGGCTTCATGCCGGGCGGACTGTAATAGATGGTGTTGATGGGGTCACCGCCCTGGGGGTTCCACGCCTTGGCCCAGGTGGTGTTCTTTTCCTTCTCGTATTCACCCTTGCGAGTTTCCCAGGCAGGCAGGAATTTCTCGTTTTTGAATCCGCTGGTCAGACCTTTGGAGGTCTTGAGCGTTTCCTCATAATCCTTGCGCTTGTCGGCGCCCGGATCACTGAGGGGCAGGATCACGAGCAATACCAGCTCGAAAAGGGCCGCGATCCCCAGCAGGATCCAGAAGAGGTTTTTCTTCAACACCTGCACATCGAATTTGGCTGCCATGGTTGTCTCTCCGGTGTGTCTTGTCGTGGTGTTGATCAGGGCTTGGGGGCCATGGGCTTGTCGCCACCTGCCGTCGGGGCGGGCATGGGAGCCCCGGGTGCCGCCGGTGTCGCAGGGGGCATAGGTGAGCCGGGCATCGGAGCAGGGGTGCCTGGCTTAGCCCCGTCAGCGGGCTGTTCACCCATTGGATCAGCCGAACCACCCTCAGGGTTGGCCGGTTTCTCCGGGGCCCTTTCCACAATGGGGGGAGGCGGTTCCGGCGAGGCTGGGAGACCTGGCTTGCGGGGCTGCAACGGAAGGGGGCGGTCGGGACGTATGGCCGCCGGGTCGGCTTTTTCCGAATAGAGCTTGGCCGATTCACCTGCAGTCGCACCACCATCAGAGGCTGCAGCAGCGCCACCCTCTCCACCTCCCGAAGCGTCCAGCATGTGCCGAAGTCCGTCCGATGGGGTGGGTTCCCGCCAGACAAAGAAGACAACAAATTCGGTTCTGCGGTCAGAAGAGGTTTGTCCTGCGGAGCTACCGGGCATTCCGCCCATGCCTGCCATTCCTGGCATGCCCCCCATGCCAGGCATCGCGCCTGGGCCCATGCCTGCTTTGCCACCGGCACCGCCGCCCATTCCCTTGGGGGGGCCTCCCCGGCCACCGGGAGCGGCTCCAGGCCCACCCTCTCCCATGACGCCAACGGCTCCTCCCATTCCGCCACCGCCGGTAGACGCGGACCCAGTACCACCAATCGGTACCCAAGCATCCCGCTTACTGCCACCCGCGGCGCCACCAGAGGCATCGCCACCACCCTCGCCTCCCGGGCTGGGGCCGCCACCCATCATCATTCCCTTGCCCATCATGGCCGCCATGCCACCGCCACCGCCTGCCCCGCCGCCCATCAGGCTGGCCAGCATGCCGGAAGCGGCGATGCTGAGGTTCACCCGGTCGGAGGTGTCCTGGAGGGCGTAGGCGAAGAGCATGACGTGGCTGACCCGGTTGACCACCGGGCCGGCATTAGGTGGAGGCCCGGCTGCTTCAGCCGTGGCCGCCCCTTCACCCATGGGAGAAGCTCCCATGGGGTTCATTCCGCCCTCGGCCGGTTGTGCCCCGGCTGTTCCGGAAGCCGCCGGGGCCATCCCCGGCATGGGGGTGGGCATTGGAGTGGAGGTCGCCACAGCCATTGGCGCGGGGGCGGCTTTTGCTCCTGCAGCCAACTGGGCAGGGGTCACCGGAATGACCTTGGGGCGTATGCCATGGAGGGCCAGATTTTCCACCAAAGTTTTGTTGAGGAAATTCTGCGCATCCCAATGGAAGGTGTAGCCGCGCAGTTCGACCACCCAACCAGCCCCCTCCAAGGCAGTTTTGACATGGGATGCCGGGCGCACCCAGTCGTTCATGCTGGTCTTGAAGGCAGGATCGGCCTTGGCGGCGGTCCAGAAGGTGTCCAGCTTGTCGGTATAACGGCAGTTCACCGCCTCAATATTCACCATCGGCAGGTCTGCGATGCCTGCGGGCAGGTTGCTGCCCTGAGCCGTCTCACGGACCAATCCGCGTTGGTTGGCATACAGGTTGTAGGCATCCACACCGCGCATCTTGCGGAAGAAATCCTGCTTGGCAGCCCTTGCACGGGTGTATTGGTCGTGCACGGTCTCAAGCTTCTGGTCGGGCAACGGATTGGCCGGGAGCGGCAGCAGCGTCAGTTGCTGTGGCTGGACCTTGAAGAAGGCAGACCATTCCGTGGCCAGTTGCTCGCGGTCCTTCTTGAGCTTGGTCTGCATCGGTCCCGGGGCGGCCTGGATTTCCTTTTCCCATTCCGTCCAGGGGACACGCCAGCCTTCGAAATAAGGCTTGGCATCCGCCGAGTAGAGGTTGGTGCCGTCAGCGTGGGGCAGTGCCTCGTTGACGAAGCTGTAAAGCTCCAGCCAGTTGAGCCGCTCCTGCTGGCCGGCGACACTGCTTTCAACCTTGCGTTTTTCGTCCTCCGTCGCCTTGACGGCGTTGTCGTAGGCGGACTTGCCGGCATCGACGGTGGACTTGGCCTTTTTGGCGCTGTCCACCTCCGCGATGACCCGTGAGTCGATGTACGGCTTGGCACCGATGTAGTTGCGCCACGCCATGCCGCCCAAGCCAAGTAACAACAGGGCCGCAGCGGCCGCCGCCATCGGCTTTTTGGCGCGGATCATGCGCTCGAAGCGGATTTCCGGGGGCAGCAGGTTGACCTTGAGGGTGCCCTTGTTGAGACCCTGCAGGCCCAGCCCGTATGCGACGGCGTAGCTGAGGAGATTGTCCTTGAAGGTAGCCTGGGAATCGACTTCGCGGGTGTCCAGCCGTTCAAAGGATTCGGGCAGGTTGACCTGGATCTGGAGTTTTTCCTGCAGGTATTTCTGCAGGCCCGGCAACTTGAATGCGTTACCCAGACCCACCAGGTGGGTGATCTCGGCGCTGCGGTTGGTGTTGCTGAAGTAGGTGAGTGCGCGCTGCAGCTCGTTGACAAAGTCGGAATAAACCGGCTTCAAGGCTGCCAGGATGGTCTTCAGGTCGGGACCGTCCTTGCCGACGCCTTTGGTGGCGTTGCGCTTGATGTGCTCGGCTTTGGCGAAGGTGAGCTTGAGGTCCTTGGTCAGCGCACGGGTGAAGTGGTTGCCACCGATGTTCACCGGGCGCTGCATGATGGTCTTGCCGCCGTTGGTGACCACCAGCGTGGATTCATCGGCACCGACATCCAGCGCGGCGATGCAGCGGTTGGAGGAACTGGAGCCGTCGTCATCTTCCGGCTTGCCAGTGGGTGGGTCCTTCTTCAACTGGTCGTAAATCAGGTAATTGGCCAGGGCGAGGGGCGACATCTGGATGGTGTGCACCTCCATGCTCGCATCCTTGTAGCTTTGGAGCTCGCGCTGGATGGCATCGCGCTTCATCGCGAAGAGGCCGATTTCGGTGTCGATGGCCATGCCCTCGATCACCATGCCCTGGCCCAGTTTCTGGAAATCCCAGACCACTTCCTCGAGGCTGAACGGGATCTGCTGTCGTGCCTCAAAGGCCACGATGTCCTTGATGCGCTTCTCTTCGACCGGGGGAAGCTTCACGAAGCGCACTAGGCCGCTTTTGCCGGGCACGGCGATGGCGAGGTGGTCACCCTTCCAGCTGTTTCGCTTCAGGAAAGTCTCAAGCGCCTCGCGAATGAGGGCGTCCTTGTCGGCGTCAGGCTGGCTGAGGATTTTGGCATGCTCGATGTAGTCGAAATGCGTGGCAACGACCTGGCCGTCGCGTTCTTCGAGGCGGATAGCCTTGAGGCCGCACTGGCCAAGATCAAGGCCCCAGACACCTTTGTTGTGCTTGGTTGCCGCTGCTTTTTCAGCTTTTGCGGGCTTGGCCTTCTTAACCTTGGTTTTTTCCTTGGGAGTGGCGGTTTTTTCCTCGCCAGTGCCCTCGGTGCCAGCGGTTTCTTCCTTGGCCATGATTCACGCCCCCGCACCGTTTTCCGAAACGCCTTCGCGGTTTCCGGTCACCCCGGGGGGACCACCCAGGTCCCTTGAGGGCATCCCTTACCGCAAACTGTCCAGAAACTCCCGATTAGAACAGACTTCGGGAAACTAACACCCCCCGGTGGGAGGGTCAACGCCCCGCTGCCCATACCGGCAAACCTTTGGCATCCGGACCAGCCCACTCCACCGTTTGTGACGATTGGCGGGGCCCTTGTCCTGGAAGATCCGTTCGCCCGGAAGGATGGACATCCTGAAAACACAAACCGGCGGCCGGGCGTTGGCGCCCGACCACCGGCGGAAAATGATTTTGTGAAAGGATTTCAAACCGTCGTATTCAACTGGATTGAGTGCCAGCTACCGGCTTGAAGGCGATTTTCCGCACCCGGACGGGCCTGGGCCCGTTGCCGAGTGAGCAAATCAGCTCCCGCCGAGCTTCCAGCTCATCCTGACTGCCATCGCAGCGCATGACACCTTTGCAACGCTTGCCCTCGGGGGTGTTACCTTCCCAAATGAGCACAAAACCTTCCATGCATTCCTCCTTGAGGGCCCCAACCAGCGGGCAAATCCAACCAGTCGGGAATCCTTTCCCACCGGCTCGACTGGCCAATGGGAGGTGCTTGTACCCGGAGAGGGTTTCGGGAACCAGCGCATCTATCTGGCGGCTGTTTGAATAGGGTGTTTAGAAAAAATAAATAAATTGCAAAGAATAGCCAATTGTTTTTTGCTTTTCTTTTGTTGGTTTTATCCGGTCGATTGAGGGAAATAGTCAAACTGGCTGGGAGTTCCTTTGTCTGTTTGTTAGCCTGCCGGTTTGGCCTGGAGGTCATCGGGGGAATGATTGGGCGGCCCATGCCCCTCATCCCAGGATGGGCCAAGCTTGTTCATTAATGCAACCGGACTTACGACAGGACCAAGGCATGAGCTTTTTTGGCGGAAGGCTGAGTTTCCAACGTTTCAAGGTGAATGGGGGGGCACCCCGCACGTTCACAGAAGAGCATTTGGATAAATTGGGCGATTTTGGCATGGGTCGACAGCGTATCGCTTCGGCCGACGGAATGGATGCCGGGTGGATTGCAGGCGACCACATTCTCGACAAGCAGTTCTCATTGGAAAAAAACATCATCATTGATGCCCTGCAGTGGGCATTGCGGATCGACACCTTGAAGCTTCCTCCAGAGCTTTTGAGGGCTTACACGGCTGAGGAGCTTGCGGCTCTGGCGGCTGGCAACCCATCCGGACACCCCAGCAACCGCCAGCGGAAAGAGGCCCGTGACCGGGCCAAGGACCGTTTGGAACAGGAATCCAAGGATGGACGGTTCCTGAAACGGAAATCCTCGGCCCTGATGTGGGACGGACTTTCCGGCGAAATGCTGGTTTCAGGGGTCACCCCGGCGGTTCTGGAAAAGTTGACCGGCCTAGTGCACCAAACCTTCGAACGGCAGATTGAACCGTTAACCTCGGGGCGGCTTGCCTTCCAGTTGAGCGAGGTGCGAGGGCGCACCCGGGCGATTGATGATGCCGAACCGACGGTTTTCCTTCCAGGAAAGACACCGGCCCGTCTGCAGTGGAGTTCGGACGAGTCCAGCAAGGATTTTTTGGGGAACGAGTTTTTTGCATGGCTCTGGCACACGCTGGATCAGGAGACGGACACACTGACCCTGGCAGACGGGTCCGAAGCCGCCATCACCTTGGTGAAAACCCTGTCGCTGGAATGTCCACGCGGGGAGACCGGCAAGGAGACCATCACAGCAGACGCCCCGACACGCCTTCCTGAAGCCCGGAGGGCGCTTGCTTCGGGCAAGCTGCCACGCCGACTGGGCCTGATGGTGGCCCGACATGATGAGCCGTATGAGTTTTCCTGGTCGGCTGAAACCCTGTCTGTTTCGGGACTGAAACTACCCGAGACCGAGGCCAGCGAGGAGCGTCCCCGGATCGAGGAGCGGCTGGCGCAAACCCGGGCCTTCCTGGAAACCATCGACCTGATCTTCGATGCCTTCCTGGAACGCAGGACCTCCTCGAAGTGGGCCGAGGAGACCTCGCGCATCCAGAAATGGATGCAACAAGGCTGAGCCAGCTTCCGGCTGCACATGGTTGAAGGTGAAGGAATCCCGCATGAGCCAGCACCGCGGCAGCCCTGCCTCGAAGCCACCGAGCAACCGGGTGGTGGTGTTCCCGCTCGACAGCTTCGGCTCGGCCGGGACCAGCGAGGGAGCGCGCCACCTAGGAGAGGCGGTTCGCGAGATCTTGGCCGATTTCCGGCGGGAGACCGTGCCCACCCGTGCCAATAGCTGGTGCCCCCATACCCGCATGGTGGAGGCATCTTTCGACACAACCGCTGAGCTGTCGCTGTGGCGCTCCCGCGGCCATCGTCTGGCGGAGAAGACCTTTTCCCGCGGCGAGCATCTGGTGTGGTTGGGCGGCAACCACCTTTCGGTGCTGCCCGTGCTGGATGTGATCGCGGCCGATCCATTAGCGGGCGTGGTGCAACTGGACGCGCATGTGGACATCCACCGATTCCATGACACGGTGGAGGAACTGTCGCACGGGAATTTCCTGAGGCATGTGAACTGGGCGGGGACTCCCCGCGTGGTGCACTTGGGCAATCGTGACCTGCTGATACCCGCCGGGGAAAAGCGACAGTTTTTGGGGGAGGAAATCACGGCCGAGGCGTGGAAAGCCGATGAAGCAGCCGCCTTGGGGCGGGTGGCTACCGCGACAGCCGGGTGGGACCGCATCCTGATCGATCTGGATGTGGATGTGTTTGATCCCGGATTTCTGCCCGGCATGGCCCGGCCGGTGCCGTGGGGTGTGGATGGTTGGCAGGTACTTCGCCTGATGGAATCGCTGCCGGCAGACAAAGTGGCAGGCCTGGCCATCAGCG
>CAWUOE010000024.1:0-17890 GCA_963923355.1 uncultured Gemmataceae bacterium
GCCAGGGAGACGCTACCACCACCGAGGTCATCGACGCCGAGACCGCCATGACCCGCGCCGAGCAGGAATATCAGGCAGCCCTGTTCGATTACCTCACCAGCCTTGCCAAGCTCGATTACGCCATGGGCACCACTGCGAACCAAGACTGTGAACCGGCGGCCAGGAAACATCGCAATCACCTCGACCAATCCATGGAACCACTTCCCGCCGAGGCAGCGCCATGAGTCAGTCCCATCCTTCAGGCGCCCTGCCGCCAAAAGCTGCGCCCGGCGGCCTCCATTGGTCCCGTGTGGTGGGTCTTGTGGTGCTGGCAGGCCTGGCAGGGGTTTTGGCCCCCATGGCGGTCCGTTTCATCGAATTCCGTTCCGGTCACTCCATCACCGACGACGCCTTCCTCGAGGCGCAAATGGTCCATGTCGCTCCCGACGGCGTCTCCGGCCGGATCATCCGTGTGGCGGTGCGCGAGGATGACAAGGTCGCCAAAGGACAGCTCCTCTTGGAGATCGATCCGGAACCCTACAAGGATCAAGTCACCACCGCCGAGGCAAAATTACGTGTTGCCGAGACCGAGGTGGCCCGTCAGGAAATCGGCTTGGAAAAACTGCGCAAGGAGGTGCCCCTTTCCATCTCCATGGCCAGGCAAACCCTACTGCTGGCCCAAACTGAGCAAGCCAAGATGGAAAGGGTGATGAAGCTCACCACCGACGAGGTCGCCGGAGGCATCAACGAGTCGGAAGCCCTGGTTGGTGTGGCCCAGGCCAACCGCACCCTGGCCCAGTTGGAATACGACCGTTTCAATAACCTCTACCAGGACAACGCCGCCACCCTGCGCCGCACCCAGGAGGTCTCACGCACCAACGAGACCACCAAGGCGGAATTGCGGCTGGCAGAAGCCAAGCGGGACAAAGCCTCCGCCGCGCGCACTCAAGTGGATGTTGCCCGCAAGGATTACGAGGCTGCAGTCACCAACACCGAAAAGGCCAAGATCTCCCTGGCCCTGGCGGAAACGCAAACTGACACGATTCGCGAGGCTGAACAGATGTTGGCCACCCGCCGCCAGGCGGTCACCGAGGCACGCGCGTTGCTGCACACCGCCCGCCGCCATTTGGAAAACACCCGGGTGGTTTCGCCCATCGCGGGGGTGGTGGTCAAACGGATGAAAAACACGGGCGACCATGTCACCATGGGCCTGCCCCTCGTCACCGTGTTTGATCCGGAACTGCTCTACATAACCGCCAACCTGGAAGAGACGAGGATCCGCGGGGTGAATCCCGGTAACACGGCGGAGGTTCGCATCGACGCGACAGGCCGATCGGTCCGTGGCCGGGTGCTCTGGCTCAATCGATCTACGGGCGCCGAATTCTCGCTGCTGCCCCGCAATGTGGTATCCGGCGAGTTCACCAAGGTGGTTCAGCGCGTCCCGGTGAGGGTGATTCTCGATCCGGGCCAGGACCTGTCCGATCTGCGCGCCGGCTACTCCGCCCGTGTGACAATCGCCCATGGCCCCGGGGACGATCAATGGACCAGGAATGCCCTCTCCGAATCTCGCCGCCTCGACTCCCGCTTCGATGAGGAACCTGAAAAATCCGTCCAGGAACCAGGCGGCAAGCCATGAGCTTCCAACCGCCCGGAATGAACGCACCCCGGGTCACTCGGTTGTTGACCCTGATCGCGGTACTTCCCATCCTGGCCACCGTTTATCAAACCTTGGTGCTGACCGATTTGGCAGACGGCAATATCCGTCGGGGAATCGAGTCCGACCCGGGCGATTCTACCTGGCTCACCGCGGCATGGAGCCTGGCCACCCTGTACGGGGTATTCGGCGGCCTTGGTTTGTCCAAAAAATTCGGCCCCCGCAACACCCTCATCCTTGGCTTGCTCTGGTTTGTTGGTGGCAATGTCCTGTGCGGATACGCAAACGGTTTTGCCGGCATGATGTTCGCCCGTTTTGTCGAGGGATTGGGCAAGGGAATCTGCATCATCCTGCTCAGGTCCTTCCTGCTGTCCCGCTTCGATTCCATGTTGTTCGCGGCCGTGTTGTGTTATGGCCTGTTCGCCTACACCACCCGGGGTACCAGCCCGTTGGCCGCTGCCTGGATCAACGAGGTCGCCGGTTGGCGTTGGATTTACTGGGCCAATGTTCCTGTCGGATTGGCGGGAGCCGGCTTGATCCTGCTGGTTGTCCCACCGGATCAAGCAACACCCGGGGAAGAAAAGGCCGCAACGCCCCAACCGGGATCCAAACCGGATACCCTGGTGATTCACCTCTTGGTGACCTGGCTGATGAGCCTGCTGTTCATATTGGGCTGGCGGTCCAGCGAGGGTGGAAACACCTCCAACCTGTTTGTGGCGCTGGTGGCCGTCTCATGCCTGGTTTTTGCGGCTTTGGCCTTCAGGTTGTTTCAATCCCTTCGCCGGGGTGATTCGCTGGGCCGGCTGCTGCGCAGCCGGACCTACCTCTGCGCCATGGGCGGGCGCATGCTCCTGCTGTTGCACCTCGCGGCCGTCCTGGGCGTGCTTTCCAAATACCTGGTGGAATTGCGCTCGGTTCCAGCAGTCACCGCAGGCCTGGTCTTTGTCCCCGTTACAGCCTCAATGGCTGCCGGCTTTTTGGCGTCCATCTCCTTCCGCGATCGCGACACCCGCCACCTCGGGTTGCTCATGGGGGTGATCGGTTCCTCCCTGGCCGTCTACTGGCTTGCCACCATCGACCTGACCACAACTTTGGCCGATTTGTCGCTGCGCCTTGCCGTTTGGGCATTTTTCGTCGGTTCCTTGCCGGCTTCCTTTTTGGTGGACGAGGTCGAATGCCTCGACAAATCCGACATGCCTGTTGCGGCGGCCTTTGCCATCGTGGTTTTGGCCACCCCCTTGATCCTTGTTCCCGCCTGGATGGGGACTGCTGTTTCCGATGGCAAGGAAACAGCCTACGACCACCTGCGCGCGTCCATCCGGGCAGACAGGCCAGTGGTCACTGGCACCTTGGCAAGGTCTATGGCGCATTTCACCACCCGGGGTATGGATGAAATCCAGGCCCCCGCCCTGTCGGGTGGACTGATGGCGGTAATCGTGAATCTCCAGGCGGCAAGTATGGGGATTCAGGCAGGTTTAAGATTGCTGGCCCAAGCCACTGCTTTGTTGGGATTGGCCCTGTCCATCCCGCTGCTTTTTGATCCGGGCACCCAAAAAGTAAGGATCAGGGATTTTCCCGGCTTTCCTTCCCGGCCCTGAAATCTTCATCAAAGGATCATATTTCCCGCTCTGAAACTGATCCGCTGCCCGGTAACATGACTGGTATTCAATGGTTACGTCATTTTGGGGTTCTTGGGCATGCGTTCCGTTCAGGCGTGGATGCTGGGCTTGGGAGTGCTCTGCCTGTTGGGTTGTGGGACTGGCAATTCCCGGGATGGTAAACCGAAACTGGTGAAACTCAGCGCCACGGGCTCCAGTTTTGTCCTTCGGTTGATGCAAATTTGGGCGGTAAAGGCTGAAAGCACCGGAGTGCGGGTGGATTACATCGCCACCGGTTCCACCAAGGGCATTCAGGACATGCTCAACCGGGAAACCGATTTCGGTTGCTCTGATGCCCCGCTCTCTGACGAGCAAGCCGAACGGGCCGGGGGCAAAGCCAAGGTGCTCCATATCCCCCTGGCAATGGGCGCGGTAGTCGCGGTTTACAACCTGCCCGGATTGGCGGACAACGGCCTGAACCTGAGCGGAAAGGTTCTCGCGGACATTTACCTCGGTGTCATCCGGAACTGGAATGACCCGTCCCTCGCCGTCCTCAATCCGGATCTCAAACTGCCAGACCTCCCAATCACGGTCTGCAGGAGGTCCGATGGAAGCGGCACCACATTCATCTTCACCAGCTACCTGTCGGGGTGCAGTCCGGCATTCAAGGAAAGGGTGGGCCGGGCCACCCAGCCGAACTGGCCCTCCGGCGTCGGGCAGGGCGGCCTGAAAAACGATGGTGTCGCGGCCTTGGTGGAGGGCACACCGGGGGCAATCGGTTACGTCGAATTGACCTACGCTCTTGACAAGAAAAAATTGCGGGCCGCAAAACTTCAATCTGCCGATGGCAGTGAATTCATCGCCCCTTCCATCGAATCGGTGACGGCGGCAGGGGCCGGAATTGAAATCCCGGATAATTTGGTGCTGAACTTGGTTAATGTGAAGGGCAAGGGAATATACCCCGCCTGCGGGACGGTTTGGGCTGTGACCCGGACCGACAACCCGAAGGCGGAGGGCATCAAAAAATTCCTGACATGGGCCCTGGGCAAGGAAGGTCAGGCGCTTGCCTTGCCGGAGCATTACGCCCCACTCCCCGAATCCCTCGCGGTCAAGGCGACTCAAGCCTTGCAAAAGTTGGCAGGGAGTTAGGTATGAAAACCCGCTTGCGGTTGCGGCATACATGAGCGGCACACCCAAAGCACTGACCCGGACACCTGCGGCTGCCCAGGGCCCTGCCATGGGCGATTGCATCCTCAAGTGGCTCACCGCCTTGGGCGCTTTGGCCTTCCCGTTCGTGGCGGCCCTCCTCGTCTTGGTGCTGTTTCTGGAATCCTGGGACGCGCTGAGCCTGCTGGGTCCGTCCTTCCTGATTGGCACCGAGTGGGATGTGAATGGTCTCCGGTTCGGAGCACTTCCGTTTGTTTACGGGACGATTGTCACCAGCCTGCTGGCCATGCTTTTTGCGGTGCCATTGGGAGTTGGCGCTGCGGCCTGCTTGGCGGAAATCGCCCCGGCTTGGTTACGGGCCTTGGCTACCTTCCTCGTCGAATTGCTGGCAGCCATACCCTCTGTCGTCTATGGTTTTTGGGGAATTTTCTTCCTGGTCCCCTTGTTGCAGCCCATTTATTCTGCGTTCGGTTCCGGCGGTGCCGGTGGCCGGGGCCTCTTCACTGCGGGGGTTCTTCTCGCGCTGATGGTTCTGCCCTACATCACCGCGCTGAGTTACGATGCCATCCGCGCCGTCCCCAACTCGCAAAGGCAGGCCAGTCTGGCTTTGGGCGCCAGTCGCTGGCAGACCATCTGGGGCGTGATTCTCCCCAACGCGCGCGCGGGAATTCTGGGTGGATGCCTGCTCGGTCTGGGCAGAGCCATCGGCGAGACCATGGCTGTCGCCATGGTGATTGGAAACGACCCCAGAATTGGGTCCATCTTGGGGCTGGGCTACTCCATACCCAGTGTTTTGGCCAATCAGATGCCCGGCGAGAATCCCACCCACAAGAGCGCCCTCGTCGGACTCGGTCTGGTCCTGTTCGGTATCAGCCTCTGCATCAATCTGCTGGCCCGTTGGATACTCCGGGGTGAAAAACGCCGGTTGGGCCGCAAAGGCCTATCGGCAACGGAACAATGGTCCAAGGTGGCAAAACCTGATCTGCCTACCCAAAAGGCGCATTCGATCGATTCCAACGAAGGCAAGACTCTCAATGGCGGAACCATTTCCCCCTCCATGGCTCGATTGAGCGGAAAGGGCGTTTGGATCCGCCGTTTGGACTGGTTGATGACCGGATTGCTGGCCCTTTGCGTTACCATCATCCTGCTGCCGCTCTTTCACATTTTCGGTTACATCACTTGGGCCGGCGCCTCCAATCTCAGCACTGATTTTTTCACGCGTGACTTGTCCAGCCTTACTTCGCGCGGGCTCGGCCATGCCATGCTTGGAAGTGCCTCCATGGTCCTGCTCGCCACCCTCATAGGCACGCCGGTTGGTATCCTGGGGGCGGTTTACTTGGTGGAATACCGCAAGTCCAAGCTGGCGCACCTCACCCGTTTCGTCGCGGATTTGCTGACCGGGGTGCCTTCGGTTCTGGTCGGCTTGTTTGTTTACGCATTGCTCATCCAACCCGCCAGCAACCCGGACAGTTCCCTCTGGAAAGTACCGCTCGTTTCACAAGGCTTGGGCTTGGTTGAGAAAACCGGCTGGCTGATGCCGCATACCTCAGGGTGGGCGGGGGCGATCGCGTTGGCGATCATGCTGATGCCGGTGGTCCTTCGCACCTCCGAGGAGGCCCTTCGAACTGTTCCCGACGCGTTGCGCCGCGCCAGTTATGCGCTCGGCGCCACACCGGCCCAGACCGTGGTGCGGGTGATCGTCCCCGCGGCGACCACCGCCATGATCACCGGGATCTTCCTGGCCATGGCCAGGATCGCGGGCGAAACCGCCCCCCTTCTGTTCACCGCCGGGTCGTCGAATTTCTGGCCCGAGGATGGAATGGGTGAGAAGATGCCCTTCCTGACTTATTACATCTACAATTACTCGACCGGGGATAAGGAATCCGAAAAGCAGATGGCCTGGGCCGGTGCCTTCGTCCTGCTCACCTTTGTGATGGTGGTCAATATCGGCATGCGATTGCTGTCAGGCAGGCGGGGCATGGCGGCAAGCCGTGGACAGTGAGCACCGCCCCGACTCCCGTTGACCATGACCCTGTTTTTGAAACGGGCTGATACACCATGACGGGCGAGGCTCCATCTGGCGAAAACGCACCGGAAAGCCCATTTCCCCGCGGGCTGGGCGACACCGCCCCGCGTCAGGAAAAGCGTCGTGCCCGCCTGTTCAGGCGGGTTTTTGTCCCATTCTCCATCGCTTGGATCTGCCTGCCCCTGGCCGCCGGCCTGGGCCTGTGGTGGACTTTGCCGGATCCCGGAATCGAACTGTTTCCCATCCTCATGGCCTCGGGACTCGTGGCCGGACTGGGTGTTGTTATTTCGGCTTGGTTGGCCAATGGTATCGCCCGGGCTATAGCCCAACCCCTACGCAGGTTGGTCCGTTTCGCCGAGAGGACCGGCCAAGGCGAAACCGGTCTGACTATCCACCTCGAGAACGACAGCGAGTTGAATGTCCTCGGTCGGGCTTTCAATCGAATGTCCGAGCGGCTGGCCCGCCAGATTGAACAGATCGACCGCGAAACCGCCCAGTTGAAAGCCATCCTCGACAGCATGGTGGAGGGGGTGATCGCCCTGGATGCCAACGAGCGCCTCCTCTTCGTCAACGAGCGCGCCATTGGCCTGCTGGATCTTCCCACCGCCAGTCCGGTGGGAAGGCGGTTTTGGGAGCTGGTGAGGGTGCGTGAACTGCTCGATGCGGTCACTCAGGCCGTTGGCCGCAATGAGGCCGCCTCCTGTGAACTCGATTGGCCGGGCACACCGGCGCGCAGTCTCACCATCCATGCCACCCCCTTGGGCAGCGGTCCGACATCCCAGATAAGGGGCGCCGTCGTCGTGGTGCACGACACCACCGAGCTGAAAAAACTGGAAAGCCTTCGTCGCGATTTTGTGGCCAATGTCTCCCACGAATTGAAAACACCTCTGGCGGTCATCCGCCTCTGCGCCGAAACGCTGGAAGGTGGAGCCGATGAGGATCCCGCCGCCCGGTCCAGGTTCCTGGCTCAGATCATCCAGCAAAGCGAGCGGCTCAGCTTCCTGATTCTCGATCTGCTCAGCATCGCCCGCATTGAGGCTGGCCGTGAGGCTTTGCGCCCACAGGCGGTCGACTCAGCCGAGGCCTTGGCGGACTGTGTCGCCCGTCACCAGGACCAGGCCGGGCGGATGGGTGTCACCCTGACGGTGCAACCGGTTGAGGAAAACCTGTGGGTCTGGATGGACGAGGAGGCCCTCAACCAGGTCCTCGACAATCTCGTTGCCAATGCCATTCGCTACAACCATTCCGGCGGAACGGTCTCACTCTCCGCCAAGGAAGCCCCCGATTCGGATGGATTCGTCTGCATGGAGGTCGCAGACACCGGGATCGGCATTCCCGAATCGGATCTCCCCCGGGTTTTCGAGCGCTTTTTCCGTGTGGAAAAAGCACGCAGCCGCGACCTGGGCGGCACGGGCCTGGGACTCTCAATCGTCAAGCATCTGGTGACAGCCAGTCAGGGGGTCATCTCCGCCAAAAGCGGACTGGGCAAGGGATCGGTTTTCACCGTCCGCTTGCCCAGGGCGAAAAACCAGTGACCATCACGGCTGGAATCAGCCGGACAGGCCAAGAAACTCGCGCATGTGTTTGTCGTACTCGGCCATCGAGGCCTCGCTGGAAAGGTCCAGCCGAAGCTCGTTGATCACCTTCACGCTCATGTCCTTGAACCAGGCGTTCCAGCAATCCGCGCAGACCTTGTGCTGGATTTCCTGCCCCAGTTCATCCGGCATGGGCGCCTTATCCAGCTGGCGGGCCCGCTTGCCTGCCGGGCACATCAGGCGGGCACATTTGAACCCCGTTTCGGGCCCTTCCGGTTCCGGTGATGCCGCAGGTTCCGGGGGTTTCACCCCCAACCCCTCCAATTCCTTGCCAATCTCGCCGGCAGGAATCCGGTCCCCGCGCTCGGTGGCCACCTTGTGCCCTTCCTGGAATGTGGCGATAGCCTCATCCTTGCGCCCCAAAGCCACTTGCGATTTGCCCAGCAGCAAAAACACCTTGCTGAACTGCGGACTCAGTTCCAAAGTCCTGCGAAAGGAGCGGATGGCGTCCTCATGCCGGTTGGCCTCCTGCAATAGTTGCCCCAACCGGTAATGGCCCAACTCGTTGTCTGGGTCGTCCTGCGACATCTTGCTGAACTGTGCAATGCGCTCTTCAAGGCTGTTCATGTCTTCTCCTGACAGGTCCTGTTCACCCCACCATCTTAGTGGCCTTGAACGGTTTCCGCCGCATTGTCCTGCCTCTGGCGGCCCTGTCGGTTCCGTGTTAATTTCCCGTTTTCTGATTTAGCCCCGCCATCCGGAATGCCTTTTGGCTGCGGGGCCTCTGAGCCGGGGGAGTGTCATCGATGCGTTTGGGAATGATCAATTCGGCCTGGGCCCAGGCTGGTCGGGACACAGCCTGGGGCATCCGCAAGACAGCGGAGATAGGCTTCGACTCCATCGATATCTTCGCGGATCCCCTTGATATAGATGCGCGCGAGCGCAAACTCATCCGAGTGGAGTGCGAAAAGGCCGGCTTGCCCATCATCAGTGTCGCCTGTGTCGCCGTGGGTTTGATCGATCCCAACCCATCCGTCCGCCGTTTCCACCAGGAGCGTTGCCGGGCCTACCTGGACATGACCTACGGCTTCGGTGGCGAAAACCTTCTGCTCGTGCTGGGCGAATACATCTGGGAGCAACAGGTTGTGCCTCCCAAGGAACAATGGGCCACAGCCGTTGAGGAATTGAGGAAACTGGGTGACCACGCCGCCAGCCTCGAACTGAAAATTGCCCTCGAACTCGAACCCTTCAAGATGTCTCTCTTGAACACAGTCGACAAAATGTCCCATTTCCTCGACGAGGTGAACCACCCAGCGGTGCAGGCCAATATCGATATCTCGCACTGCGAGTTGTCGCACACTCCCGCTGCAGGTCTCGAGACCCTGAGGGGCCGTGCCTGCCATGTCCACCTGTCCGATTGCGATGGCAAGGTACACGGCGACCTGCCTCCTGGCAGGGGCGTGGTTGATTTCCTCCCCTACCTCAACAAGATCAAGGACCTGAAGGTTCCCGGGGCCGTCAGTCTGGAACTGGAATATTCGCCCGATCCTTCCCAGATTGAGGCATGGGTCCGGGAAGCCTACGAGGCCACGGCCAAACTCATGGAACAGGCGGGGCTCCGGCCTCACAAAACCCGCTAAAACCGACTGTGGAAAAGCCCATGCCGGCCCGTTGCGCCCGTCGGACCGCCCGCATAAACTGAGAGCTGTCATCTGTTCGGCATGCGGGTGTTCCGTGGCCGAAGCCCCACTCCTTCATTCCTCTCTGCAAGGGATTCTCCAATGGCGCGACGGATCAACCGGCGTGGTTTTGTGGCGGGAAGCACCGCCGCTGGCATCGGCTTCTACGTGGCGGGCGATGCGGCTTCTCAAGCCCGCGCCTACCAGTCCCCCCTGGAAAAGATCCGCATCGCCGGCGTCGGTGTCGGTGGCAAGGGTTCGAGTGACATCGACCAGGCCGGCAATGTCGGTGACGTCGTCGCCATCTGCGACATCGACGACGACCACCTCAATGGCAAGGCCGCCAAGTTCCCCAAGGCCGAGAAGTTCAATGACTTCCGCAAGATGCTCGAGAAGCTCGACAAAGGCATCGACGCGGTGGTCATCTCCACGCCCGACCACACCCATGCCCCCGCTGCCGCCATGGCCATGCGCATGGGCAAGCACGTCTACGTGCAGAAGCCCCTTACCCACACGGTGAAGGAGGCACGCGTGCTCCGCGAACTCGCCAAGGAAAAGAAGCTCTGCACCCAGATGGGCAACCAGGGCACCGCGGAGACGGGACTGCGCAAGGCAGTCGAACTGGTCCATGCCGGCGTGCTGGGCGATGTCAAGGAGTTCCATGTCTGGACCAACCGCCCCGTGTGGCCCCAAAGCCCAACCATCAAGGCCCGCCCCGCCGAGATCGAGGTGCCCAAGACCGTTCATTGGGATGAATTCCTCGGGCCAGCCCCTTACCGCCCCTTCGCGGGTGAGAAGAATCAGCGCGGCCGCTGGACCTATCACCCCTTCAATTGGCGGGGCTGGTGGGATTTCGGCACGGGTGCACTCGGTGATATGGCCTGCCATACCGCCAACATGGCGTTCATGGCCCTGAAGCTTGGCCACCCGGTCTCGATCAAGGCCGAGAGCGAGGACCTCAACCCCGAAACCTATCCCGCATGGGCGCATGTGGCTATCGACTTCCCTGCGCGGGAAGGCATGGTCCCCTGCACGATGCACTGGTACGAGGGTCGCAAGGATGGGAAGCTGGTCCATCCTCCCGAGGCGCTCCAGAAAAAAGTCCTCAAACCGGGCGCTCGTCTGGTCGATTCCGGATCCATCATTGTGGGTACCAAGGCGATCCTCCACTCGCCCAACGATTACGGCGCCGCCTTCCAGCTCTTCACCCCGGAAGGTGAGGCCATCCCTACGCCCGAAGTTGCGCCCAAGCTGCCCCGCAATGGCAAGGGTGACCAAGGCATGAAGGATGAATGGGCCCGCGCCATCAAGGAAGGCAAGCCCGAAATCGCCATGTCGAATTTCGACTACGCTGGCATGCTCACCGAGGCCATCCTGCTGGGCAATGTGGCCATGCGTGCGGGCAAGAAGCTTGAGTGGGACGGCCCCTCCATGCGCTTCACCAACCTGCCAGAGGCCAACCAGTTCCTGCACAAGGAATACCGCAAGGGCTGGACCCTGTGACCTTAGCCCTGTCTGGCTGATCGAACCCGGCGCCCGGCCTGCCTTCAGGTGGCCGGGCGCTCCCTTTTCCCCTCCGGTTTCCTCATGCGGAATCCAAAGATGCATCGCCTCCTCGCCTCCGTGGCTTGCCTTTGCCTGTTCACCCTTTCTGTCGCAGCCGACGGTCCGGGGGATAACCGCCCGGACTCCGTGCGCCCCGTCCCGCCCCCTGGCATCGAAGTCCCGCCGGAAACCCGAAACAAGCTGCAGGCCGGCTTGGAGGCGTTGGGCAAGCAAATCGAGCAGGTCTCCACGCAGGTGCGGGGAAAAAGCCTGGCTGATCTGCTCCCCGATGTCCGCATCTTCCACAAGGCAGTGCATGACGCGCTGAAATACAACGAGTTTTACGATCCCAAGGAATTCGCTCTGGCCGAAAAAATCCTGGCGGAGGGAACCTCCCGCGCTGAACAACTGGCTGCGGGCAAACCGACCTGGATCCACGCCACCGGCCTGGTGGTGCGCGCCTACGAAAGCCGTATCGACGGCAGTATCCAGCCCTATGGCTTGGTGGTCCCCGCCAGCTACCGAGAAAACACACCTCACCAGCATCGCCTCGACCTGTGGGCCCACGGTCGGGGCGAGAAGCTGAGCGAACTCAGTTTCCTGGGACAGCGCATGACCAGTCCCGGCGAATTCACACCCAAGAATGCCTTCGTGCTGCACCTGTATGGCCGCTATTGCTGCGCCAACAAGTTCGCCGGCGAGGTGGACGCACTCGAGGCCATGGCCGATGTCCGCAAGCGTTACCCCATCGACAAAAACCGCGTGGTGGTTCGAGGCTTCAGCATGGGCGGTGCCGCCTGCTGGCAACTGACGGTGCACTACCCGGGCGTTTTCTGCGCCGCTGCTCCCGGAGCCGGCTTCAGCGAGACACCCGAGTTCCTCCGTGTCTTCCAAAACGAGGTCATCAATCCCAACGCGTGGGAGAAGAAACTGCTGCACATGTACGACTGCACCGACTGGGTGGACAACCTGGGCATGGTGCCAACCGTCGCTTATTCAGGGGCCAAGGACAGGCAAAAGCAGGCGGCCGACATCATGGCGGCGGCGGCAGAAAAGCGTGGCTTGCGCCTCACCCACCTCATCGGCCCTGACACCGACCACCGCTACCATCCCGCCACCCGCGATGAGATCAACCAGCGCGTGGATGCCATCGCCGCCATCGGCCGGCCCGTGGTGCCGCACTCTGTCTCTTTCACTACCTTCTCGCTCCGTTATCCGGATTGCCGCTGGATACGCGTCACCGGCATGGAAAGTCACTGGTCCGAGGCCAAGGTGCTGGCCGCCTTCGCGGATATCCAGAACCTTGTCAACATCCAGATCAAGGGCATCACCGACCTGGTTCTCAACTTCAAGCCGGGTGAGGCCCCGATGAGCGTGGTGGGCCAGGGCCGCATCGAGATCCGCGATGCGGATGGCACGGTGTCCCGGTTGGTGGCACCTGGCGCCATGAGCGACCGATCTTGGATCGTCCCGTTGCATAAGGCCAACGGCCAGTGGGTGCTGGGCCCTCGACCTGCCGCCGGCCTGCGCAAGGTGCCGGGCCTGCAGGGCCCCATCGACGATGCCTTCCTCGACAGTTTTCTGGTGGTCAAACCCACTGGTAAACCCATGCACGCCAGGGCCCATGCCTGGGCCGAGTCCGAGCGTGAGCGTTTCGCCCGCGAATGGCGCAAGCAGTTCCGCGGCGAGGTGCGGCAAAAGGCTGACACCGAGGTGACCGAGGAAGACATGCGCAAGCACAACCTCATCCTCTGGGGCGACCCGGGTTCAAACGCCGTTCTGGCAAAGGTTGCGGGCAATCTGCCCCTTGGCTGGACAGCGGATGGCGTTCAGGTGGGAGGCAAGTCCTTCCCCGGCAACGACCACGCCCCAGCCCTCATCTACCCCAACCCGCTAGCCCCAGCTCGCTATGTGGTAATCAACAGCGGTTTCACTTTCCGCGAGTACGATTACCTCAACAACGCCCGACAGATCTCCCGCCTGCCCGATTGGGCCGTTTTTGATCTCAACACCAAGCCCAACGCCCGCTACGCCGGAAAAATCGCCGCTGCCGGGTTCTTTGATGAATCCTGGAAACTGGCCAACGAGGGGGAATGAGCCCGTGCGCGAACTGAAAGGCGCTTATCTGCACGCCACCGCGGTGGTGACCGGCGATGTGGAGTTGGCCAAGGGGGTCAGCCTGTGGCCCCAGGTGGTGATCCGCGGGGATATCGCCCCCATCCGTGTCGGTGCAGGCACCAACCTGCAGGACGGGGTGATCCTCCACACCGAGTACGATGTCCCCTTGCTGGTGGGAGAAGGGGTGGTGGTTGGCCACCGGGCCGTTCTACATGGTCACCGTGTGGGCCGGGGAAGCCTCATAGGGATGGGTGCCATGCTCCTTTCCGGGAGCGAGATCGGCGAGGAGTGCATCATCGCCGCCGGGGCCGTTGTCACCGAGAAAAAGAAAATCCCTCCCCGCTCCCTGGTGATGGGCATGCCGGGCAAGGTGGTCCGCCAGGTCACCGACGACGAGGTGGCCTACATCCGAAAACTTCAGGGGCGCTACCTGGATCTGGCCAGGGAATACGCCGCCGGAAAATTTCCAGATTGGTGATTTTCTATTCAAATTACGGCAAAGAATTCACCTGCAAACCATCCCGATTATCTGCTTTTCCGAACCTGCCCGAAAAGCCACGCCATCATTTCCGGGTCGGCGTAGCACGGGTTCCATGAATCGTGCCCCACCTGCGGGTATTCGGTGTAGCGCGCGCTGCCTCCCGCGCGGTTCACCGCATCCACCATATTCCTGGATCGGGCCACCGGCACTGCCACATCCTGCGCTCCATGGAAGGCCCAAATGGGAACCTTGGTCATCACCCCGGCCTTTTTCTCATCCCCGCCCCCGCACACCGGCACCGCTGCCGCGAAGCGCTCCGGCTGGCGGCTCAGCAGGTCCCAGGTACCGTAGCCACCCATCGACAGGCCGGTGATGTACACCCGGTCCAGGTCCACCGGCAGGCTCTTTTCCAGCTCATCCATCAATCCGGTCAGCAGGCTCGCCGGCGCGCTGGGAACAGGCGGCATGTCATGCTTGTCCGCGTTCCACGGAACCTGCACCCACTGCTTGCCCGTGGGGCATTGCGGTGCCACCAGGAAACACGGGTACTTTTGCCTGGCTGCCGGATTCGCGAATTCCTTCACCCCGTGCACCAACTGCGCCTCGTTGTCACCCCCCCGTTCGCCAGCCCCATGCAGGAAAATCACCAGCGGGTATTTTTTCCCGGCTTCCACTTTCTCGGGCCGCATCAAGCGATAGGGAAGCGAGGCCCCGCCTTTTTCAAAGGTTTTCTTCTCCAACACTTCCTTCCACGGCATGGCAGCGTCCTTGGGGTTTCCCCGTTTGTTTTGGGTTGTCGCCGGTTCCGGGTTCGCACCCAGACAAACCGCCACCAAGCAGGTAACCACATGCTGAATCATTGCTAGCACTCGCAAATAAAAGTATGCAAAAGCCTGCGCGACGTTGCGGCCAGCCACCAGTGTAACCGGGGTCAGCCTCCCGTCCAGCCAATCCTCCCAATCTCCGTCCCTACGACCAAATTGGGCTAAATGGATACAATGTCTTTTGGAAAACTGAACGGGGTTTGCGGATTGTATTGACCCTGCTCGCAGCCCTTTGGTTCGATGCTCCATTCGGGGATCCGGCCAAGCCTGCCCGTTGCCTGATGGAACCAGGCCGTGGCCAACCCCAGCGAGGATGGGATGACAAGCAATCAAATCAAAACCACCTGGAGCGACCGCTGGAGCACTTTTTCCACGGGCGTCATGGATGGCTTGAACCGGTTTTTCCTCACCGTTCTCGGCAATGAGAATGTGCGAAGAGTGCGCAAGTTGGGCTATGTGCGCCCCAATGTCGCAGGTGCCCAGCACACGGTGGTTCCCGGATCACTCCTAGATCAGATCAACAAGCTCGAGTCCACATATCAGTCCATGTCCGACGCGGAGTTGGGCCAGACCACCGTTAAGCTCCGGGCCAAACTTGCCGGAGGTGCCACCCTCGAATCCTTGATCCCCGAAGCCTTCGCCGCCGTCCGCGAATCAGGCAAACGCACCAAGGGAATGCGCCATTACGATGTCCAGATGGTGGGTGGTATCGTCCTCCATCAGGGCGGCATCGCCGAGATGATGACCGGCGAGGGCAAAACCCTGGTCGCCACGCTTCCCGCCTACCTCAACGGCCTAACCGGCCGGGGCGTGCACGTCATCACCGTTAACGATTACCTCGCCCGGCGCGACTGCGAGTGGATGCTCCCCATCTACCGCGGCCTCGGTATGGAGGCCGCCTTCATCCAGTCCAACATGGACCCCGATCTCCGCCGTCGCGCCTACGACTGCGACATCACCTACGGCACCTCCAGCGAGTTCGGCTTCGACTACCTGCGCGACAACATGAAGCAGGCCCGCCGCGGCGATAACCGTTACCCGCCCCACCTGCAGCAGGTCATGCGCATGGAGCGCGACCCGCGCACCGATGAGTTCCGGCTGCATTTCGCCATCATCGACGAGGTGGACAACATCCTCATCGACGAGGCCCGCACCCCGCTCATCATCTCCGGCCAGGCCTTCACCAACAAGGAACGCTACGACCAAGCCAACCAGGTCGCGATCAAGCTCTCCGCGGAAGAGAAAAAACTCCGCCAGGAGATCCTCGTCAACCTGCGGGCCGAGATGGAGAAGAACCCAGCCGATTACGAGGATCCATCCAAGATCTCGCCCGACGGTCTCGAGGGCGACGGCCTACCCATCATCCCCCGCAAGAAACGCAAGCCGGGCGATCCTGCCCCGGAGACCGGCGTCCTGTTCGAGGTGCGGGAAAAGGAACACTCCGTCTTCCTCACCGAGAAGGGCATCCGCCGCGCCGAGGAACTGGTGGGCGTGGAAAGCTTCTTCACCGCCGGCAACACCGAGTGGCCCCACCTGATGGACAACGCCCTCAGGTCGCACCACCTCTACCGTCGCAACAAGCAGTACGCGGTGATGCAGCACCCCGAGACCGGGGAACTCTCGGTCATCATTATCGACGAGAACACCGGCCGCCTCATGGTTGGCCGCCAGTGGTCCGAGGGTCTCCACCAGGCTGTCGAGGCCAAGCACCAGCGCGACGGCGTCCAGATCAAGGACGAGACACAAACCCTAGCCACCATCACTCTTCAGAACTTCTTCAAGCTCTACTACAAGGTCGGTGGCATGACCGGCACCGCCAAGACCGAGGAGACCGAGTTCCGCAAGATCTACGGTCTCGATGTCGTCACCATCCCCACCAATCGCCCGCTCATCCGCAAGGAATTCAACGACGTCGTCTACCGCACCGGTCGGGAGAAATGGAACGCCGTCATCGACGAGGTGATGGAGGTCCACCAATCCGGCCGCCCCATCCTCATCGGCACCACCGATGTGGACAAGAGCCTCATCCTCTCCAGCCTCCTGAAGAAAAGGGCCATCAAGCACGAGTTGCTCAACGCCCTGCCCGAGCACGCCGCCCGCGAGGCCGACATTGTCGCCCAGGCCGGCCGTATCGGCGCCGTCACCATCTCCACCAACATGGCTGGTCGCGGCACCGACATCGTCCTCGGCGGCAACCCAGAAACCATGGCCTGGGCCCGCCTGAAATCCACCTATCCCAGCCGCCTCGACATCCCCGAGGACATCTGGAAACGCACTGTTGACGAGATAGAAGCCAAGGAGCGGATGAAGGAGGAGGGCCGCAAGGTGGCCGACCAGGGCGGCCTCCACATCATCGGTACCGAGCGCCACGATTCCCGCCGCATCGACAACCAGCTCCGCGGTCGCGCCGGGCGTCAGGGCGATCCCGGCAGCAGCAAGTTCTTCATCGCCCTCGATGACGACCTCATGCGCCGCTACAACGGCGAGTTCGTCGCCCGCGTCATGACCAGCATGGGCATGAAGGACGGCGAGGCCGTCGAGGGCCGCTTCCTCACCCGCCAGATCGAGAAATCTCAGAAACGGGTCGAGCAACTCCACTTCCAGAGCCGCAAGGACCTCCTCGAGTACGACGAGGTCATGAACGCCCAGCGCAAGCGCATCTACGGCCTCCGCCAGCGCCTTCTCAATGACGAAAACCCCCGGTTGATGATCACCGAGTTCCTCGACCGCATGCTCTCGGCAAGCGTCGAGCGGTTCCTCAACCCTGAGTTCGGCCCAGCCCGCTTCGCCGAGTTCGCCAAGGCCCGTTCCCACTGCGAGTTCACCCCCCGCGAGTTCGTGCGCTGCGAGTACAACGACGCCCGCGACATGGTCCGCCGCCGCGCCATTGCCGAGGCCGGAAACCAGATGCACGATGTGCTCGAGGAATGCCTCCAGGGCGAGGACTCGTCCGAATGGAACTGGCAGGCCCTCCGCCAGACCCTCGAGCGCAAATGGGGCCTCGTCTACCGCGAGGAGGAACTCCGCAAGCTCGACCGACTCCAGCTTTCCGAGCGCCTGGTGGAGGCCGTCCGCGACAAGGTCGACAAGCTCCCACTCGATGACGGCCGCGACTTGCTCGACCCCGATTACGGCGTCAACACGCTGGTCGAGTGGCTGGGCCGCAATTTCCAGGTCGAGTTCCAGCCCGAGGAGATCCGGGGCCTCGACCCCTCCAAGGCCGGTCAGGTCCTCCTGGGTCGTCTCCTCGACAAATACCGCGAGAAAGACTCCCTTTTCCCGGT
>CAWUOE010000025.1:0-17830 GCA_963923355.1 uncultured Gemmataceae bacterium
ATAAGAGACAGTGCTTGACCTTGGCGGAATTTTTTCCGGGCTTCCCGTTGATCAGGACCCGGCCTTCCTCGACCAGTTTTTGCGCGATGGACCGGGTGCAATCGGGAATGAGTTGCTGGATAAACTGGTCCAGCCGCATTGGCTCACGGCGGATGGCAGCCTTATGCTCCACCCAGCCATCCGGGCCCACCGGCATTCCGCCCACGGTGCGGATGGAAACGGGAGTCCCGGCCGGGGAAGGTTGCCCGATCTCAGGGGAATCAACCTCCTCCAGAATGTCCTCGGGATCCATGGATGGCAGGGGGAAACTGGTTGGAGATGGGACTAGTGGTCAGGGGCCGGTTTTTCGCAGGTTGGATTCGATTTGGGTAACCGTTTTCCAGCGGCCCTTTTCCTCCATTTCCTTCATGCGCTGACGCACTTCACGCGCAACCACGCTTTCCTTGAAACGGGGGGTGTCGATGACTTCCTGATAGCGTTTGCGTGCATCATCCACCTCTTCCAAGGCTTCCGAGGCCCTGCCGCCGCTGACCATGCACTCGAGTTCGAGTGCGGGGATGTCCTTGAAAAACTTCCTGGCCATGTCAAAGCCCTCACGGGCCTGCTTGAGCAGGGCCATGGTATCGGCGGGTTTCTCTTTGGCCTCCTTGGATTCGGGGGAGGGAGGGAACGGATCCTTGGCCGGGGAAGGGTATTCCCGCAGGCCCATAGCCAGCTGCTGACGGGCCATTTTCAGGTGAGCGGCGGCTCCCGCCGGGTTGTTTTGGTTTTGCTGGGCGAAGTTGGCGAGCTTGTCATTTTCCTTGAGGGAATCAAATTCCACCCAGTTCTTGGAGAGGCTGGTATCGACGCGATTCATGGCCGCAAGCACCAGTAGCAGACCACCTGCCCCCAAAATGCCGAAAAGGGCCACCAGTTTCCAGGGAATCTCCTTGCCCGGAAAGCCTTCCAGACCAACGGCCACATCTTCCTTGAGTTTCTCGCTCATGCTGGGCTAATTCCTTCGCTGGGCCACCAACGCATTAAAAACTTTTCGGCTCGGTGTTTTGAAGACACTGCGCCAAACCTTGAAAAATCCAATACGGAATCAAACCGTAAGGGCTTGGCGGCTCAACTCTTTAGTGAACCGGTTGGCGGTCCAGGAAGCAAGGGAAATGCTGCGACCGGCCTAGCGGAACTGATCCACCTCGTACCCCAGTTTTTCCAGCCAGGAAACCAGTTGGGCCGCTTGGGTTTGTGCCTGGGAACTTGAGACAGGGGCCCGCCGCATCGCCTCAAACCAATACGCCTCTCGGTCTCTGGGCGGGAGTTGGTTGGGATCGACCCCCAATTCCTTCACAAGGTCCTTGTCCAGACGGGCCTGGCGCATGCGCGCGGCCAATTCACGCCAGGTGATACCACGACTGACCAGCGCACCCTCCCGGGTGACCAGGGTTTTCCCGATCAGGATGTGTAGAAAACCCAAAAAACACCCTGGTGGAATCTGTTCCTGTCTGACCTTTGCCAAAAATTCGTTCAACAGTTTCATGCTGCGTGCTCATCCGTGCGCGTTCTGCCAGCCCAGCAATCCATTACACCGTGGTTCCTGTGATCTTACTCACGCCAAGGCGGGCCAAAACACAAAAACCAAGCAGTGAGGGGAACATAGGCACATTAATTGTCGTAGAGATTTCAGGAAAATTGAAAATGGTGAGTTTTTTTAACTCTCCGTTGAAAGGGATTACCCCGGTTTGCGCAAGGAGTGGCAGATCCGGAAAAACCGCTGGGTGCTCGCCGAAGGGGCAGATTGAGCAATTTGGCGGGTTGACCGGTGGAGAGATAGGGCCATATCCTTTTTCAGCTTGCGGCAGACAGGTCCAGGAGGGGTCGTCATGCAACAGCAGGAGATATTCGGAGCGGTAAAGTGCTGGCAGGATTCTCCCTGGCTTCACCGCCCCACGCAACGAGTCCGCCGCACCAACCCACTTTTGGTGCCTTGGCTCAACAGCCCTGAGGGCCCCGTGCTGGCGCTCGATACCCAGCCCGAGCGCTGGCACGGGATCCTTCATCTGGCGGGGAAAAACCCCGAGCCTGACAACCACGCGATTGAGTTGTACGCCGGGACCCTGGAAATGTTGTCCCAGGCGCTGAAGTCGTGGAAGGGGCCTATTCAGGCAATCTTCATGGGAGCGCAATCCGACCCATTTGCCGGGCCGGAAGAAGCTCAGGAATTGGCGATGGCCTGCATCGAAGCCATAGCAGCCCATGGGATCAAAGTGTGGGTCAGGACCCGTGCCCACATCCTTTGCCGTTTCCGCCCAAGACTGGCGGCCTTGGCTTGTCTGGTAAGAATCACTGTTCCGCTGGGAACCGCCAGCACCCACAAGGCGCGGGGCATGGAGTCCGGAGCCCCTTCACCCAAGGCGCGCCTGCGTCAGGTCGTTCGGCTGAGGGAAATGGGCCTGGCGGTCTTGCCCACGGTGGAGCATTTGGTTCCCGGGGTGACGGACACTTCGGGCGAGATGGAAGCCCTGTTCACCCTGCTGAAGGATTTCGGCATCCAGCAGACCACCCTGGGCTATCTGCCGCTTCCTGAAGGAAGCCTGGACAGGCTGGCGGCGGTACTTGCCGGACCTGAATTGGTCCATGTGGCCGAGGCATACAGCAACGGCCCACGGGTGATTTTGCCTGGAAACCGGGTGCAGCGATTGCTTCCTAAATCCAAGCGACTGAAGCTGTACACCCACCTGAGCGCCATGGGGGCCCGTCACGGCATCCGTGTGCATGTCTGCCGCTGGTCGAATCCCGACCTGGAAGAACCCCGGGTGGCGGAGGAGCCAATGCCCAGGGAATCGCTGGCGGAAAAATGGAAGCGCCTGCAATCGCAGGGATGATGCCGATCAGCGCAGGGCTTCCAGTGGTTTGATGCGCGTCGCGTTGAAAGCGGGCACTGCGCCGCCCAGCAGTCCGATGATCATCGCCACACCCATGCCGTAGAGGATGATCTGGGTATCCACGGTCATCCTCAACACCACGCTTTTTCCGCCCCCTTGTCCGCTGGAAATGATGCTGTTGGCGGTGAATCCGTCGGCCAGCGCACCGGCGGCACAGCCCAGCAAGCCACCGATGAAGGCAAGGATCAGGGCCTCGCACAGGAAGGCAGCCAGCACCTGGAATCCGGAATAACCCAGGATGCGCAACACGCCGATATCCTTCATGCGCTGGCTGATGGCTGCAAACATGGTGTTCATCAATCCGAGGATGCCGCCCACGGTCACGATGGCTGCCACGAAGGAAATGGCGTACAGGAACTGCTGGTTGGTGCTGTTGAGGCTGGAATAATATTCCTGCTCGGTTCTCGCCCTGACGGCAGCCTTCTTGAAATCATCCCGCAGTTCCAGACTCAGGGCCTGGGCCTCCTCGGCGCCATTGGTGCGCAGGACCACCGTGGAGAAGTTGTTCTTGCCGAACTTGCGTCCAACCAGCGACTGTTTGGCCCAGATTTCCGAGTCGAATGTGGACCCGCTTGTGGAGGATATCCCCGCCACCACGAATGGTTGCTCACTATCCCCCAGGTAAAAAAGGTCGCCTTCCTGGAGGCTGGCTTTGTCCACATCTTCCCCAAGGGTTCGGGCGATCCCCTCACCCAGGATCGCTTCCACGGCGGTTCGCTCCAGCCCATCGACAGTGACTGTCCGCACACCCGCCTGGGAAAATACCTTTCCCTCCTTCAAGGAGAAACCGTGAACTTTCAGCGAGAGATCCGGGTTCTCGATCCCACGCACCTGCAGGAATCTCCGGGCGCGATCCAGGATACGGATCGACTCAACCGGGAATTCGCCTTCCATGTCCTTGCCATCGCGCTGGAAACCCAAGCTGATGGTGCCGACCTGCTTGCCCAACATGGCACGGCGCAATTCATCGTGGTTGGCCACCCTGCGATCGTTGTAACGGGTGACAAGGTCACCGGGGAGCAGGCCTGCCAATTCGAGTGGCCCCCGGGCTCGGCGAATGGCCGCCACGGGAGAGAATGGGTCGGAAGCCACGGTGGTGACCAACTCCAGCCATCCCGGCCGGTCCACTTCCGAAACCTTGAGTGAATCGGGCGAGAAACGGCCACCGAATTTACGGCTGTTGACTACCGGGTCGGGCAGGGGTTGGTTCACCACCACATAGACTTCCCAACTGGCCATCGGCTTGCGGTCCGGTGTGGATTCATCCCGCAATACTCTGGGCAACCGTTCCACATCACTGATGTCGCTGTATCCGAGGTTGCTGAAAAGCTCGTCCGTGGACCCTTCGGACATCACGATCACATTGCCCGGGATGCTGCTGCCCTCGGTCAGTTTTTCCAGCCCCCGGACGAACGCCAGCATGACCACGACAATACCGACCTGCAGGATGAAAGCGGAAAGCAGCATCAGGGTGATTGGCCAGCGCACCACCAAATTGCGGGCGTTGTAACGCGACAGAATTTTCCCGAGCCATCCCAGGCGGGGAACTACCACGGCGATAAAAAGGACGGTCAGTCCCGCCACGCCCAATAGTGCCAGACTTTGCAACATGCTTCTTGTCCGCTTGGAATCCCGAAACCGAGGCTAACGACCGCCGAGAACTCAAGATGTCCGGCTGAACACCTCCGAAACCTTGATTCGGCAGGCCGTGAGGCTTGGAGTCAGGCTGCCAACCAAAGCTGTTCCAACCCCCATCAGGGGGCCCCACCAAAGGGCCTCATCCGGAACCATGAAGGTTGGGAAAAAAGCGATGGGGAACTTGAAGCCTCCCAGGTAGCCGTTGATGAACCAAAGGGTCAGCCCGCTGCTGGCAAAGCCGCACAAACCGCCCACCAACAGAGCCTCACCCAGAATGAGGATAAGCACCTGGGAGGGGCCAAAGCCCAAGACCTTGAGAACGGCAATTTCCTTGCGGCGCTCGCGCACCCCGATGCTGATGGCCATCGCAATGATCAGCGCCATGGTCACCAGGATGAACGGGACCAGGATCCAGCGCATGCCCCAGAGCATGTCCTTGTAGGCATCGAGGAAACTGGCCACGCCGGAGGAAGCGGTCTCCACCTTCACCGACGGGCTTTTGAATTCACTCGACAAGGTGATTTGCCGCTCGACCGCCTGGAAGGCCTTGGTATCCGGGACGCGGAGCCACACCAAGTTGAGAGACCGATTCGCCATGGGATGGGGCTTCCGGTTTTTTCGCTCGTAGTCGTCCAGGGCCCGGTTCAGCCTTTCACGGGACATGACCGCTGCCTGCTCGTAACGTCCCTCGGGCAATTCACAGATGATCTCGCACTCGATATCGATGTCCTTGTAGTTCATGCTGGTGACCTTGATGCGCTCGCCCACCCGCTTGTTCATCTGGCGCAGTTTGTTCGAGCCCACCATCACCTTGTTGAAATCCGACTGCATGGCGGCAACTGCCGCCTCGACTTCGCTCTTTTTCTCGGGCGTGAACTCGTCGATGCCATCCATCATGGTGAGGAAACGGTCAGGTTCCATCACGAAGAAAAAGAGGCTGTTTTCGGTGGTCCGGTTGGTGGGGTCCAAGGTGCCGCCGTAAAAGGCCCAAGTCATGCTGTCCTGGCGGGGATCCAGTTCGTAATCCCCCTCCTCCTTGGGAGCACCCTCGGTCAGGCGGGTGGCGTAGGCGTAGGGCATTTGACTGGGGATCTGCCAGCGCTCCGTGACAATCGCCTTCAGATTGCTCGCTTTCTCGGAGGTGACCAGGGTGAGGAAGGAAAGTACCGTCCAAACCAAGGTGACCACCAGGACCAGGACCATGGTTGCCAATCCGGTGAGCATGGTCCGGATTTTGTTGCGCCACAAGTTCCGGAACATGAAGGAAACATAAAACCAGACCCTGGGCAGGAAGAGCAGGGCGGTGATGAAGAAGAACAGGGCGACAAACTGGACCAGGGTCGTTTCCAACGCGTGGCGTGGTGTGTCCACCAGCCCGAGGAAACGCGCGTCGAGGCTCTCCCAGTTCATCTCGACCTAACCCCTTTCAGCAAAAGCAATGAGGTCAAACAGCCTCGAGGATCCGCAGGGATTCCGTCCTGTCATTGAAGGTTTCCTGGGCCAGCCTGCCCTTTTCCAGGTGCAGGCAACGCTCGGCCGCCAAAGCGGCTTTCGGATCGTGGGTGACCATGATGATGGTCTTGTTCAGGCCGGTTTGAAGTTCCATGAGCAGGCGGAGGATTTCTCCGGCGCTCTTCGAGTCGAGGTCGCCGGTGGGCTCGTCGGCGACAATCAGCGTCGGATCAGTGACGATGGCGCGTGCGATGCCCACGCGCTGTTGCTGTCCGCCGGAGAGTTGACCGGGCCGGTGGTGGTTTCGGTTCGACAGCCCCACGAGGTCCAGCGCGGTCATCACACGCTGCCGGCGCTCGGCCGCCCCCATGGGCAGCAGAAGAAGGGGCAATTCCACATTCTCATAAGCGGTGAGAACCGGAAGCAGGTGGTAGAACTGGAAAACGAAACCCACGTGGCGTGTTCGCCATTTGGCCAGCTTGCCCTCGGACATGGTGCTGATGTCGATCTCCCCCACCCGGATGACCCCGCTGGTGGGTGAATCCAACCCGGCGATCAGGTTCAGCAGCGTGGTTTTGCCGGAACCCGAAGGGCCCATCAGGGCAAGGAATTGTCCTTCGGGCACTTCCAGGCTCAGACTGTCCAGAACGCGAATCTGTTCCGACCCGCGGCTGAAGGTTTTTGTCAGGTTGCGGATTTCGACAATCGGGGGCATGGGGCACCTGTTGGGTTGGATCGTTCGGCAAGGCCGGTCAGGATTTTTTGGTTTCGCCCGCCTTGACGACCGGTGGAGATTTCAGCTCCGCGCCTTTCTCCGGTTTCCCACCCCCGCGTTCCTCGGGATATTTGGCCCGAACAGGTGCCGGAATTTCCCGATTAAAAAAGGTGACCATGGATCCCATGTCCGGCTTGATGAAAACGCCCTGCTCGTTGGCCGGAACCACGATGCGAACCCTGACGGGCACAGCGCCCTTGCTTCGATTCGCCGTGGGCATGATGCGGCTGACATATCCGGTGTATCCCCTCGGATGGACCGACAGGAATTTTTTGCTTGATTGCCAGGCATCAGGCAAAACCAGACATTCCTGATGCAAAAAGACCTTGCTGATATCCCGTTCCTGGATGTCGAGCTCCACCTCCACATCCCGCAGGTCGGCCATCTCGCAGATCGAAAAGGATCCGTTGAAGGCCCCGGGATTGACCATGTTGTTCTCCTCGGCCTTTTTGGAGAGGATCATCCCGGAAATGGGCGCTGTGATGCTGCAGTTGTCCAGCCGCCATTTCGCCTTGGCCAATTCCGCCTCGAGTTGCTGTACCTCTGACCGTGCAGCGTCGATCCGTTCTTTCCTGGGGCCTTTGCGGATCAATTCATAGGCAGTTTCCAACCGTTTCACTTTTTGCTGCATGGCCTCGAAGCCGTACTGGGACTGTTCCAGTTCCCGGATGGAAAGTGACGCCGAGTCGCTCAGGCGACGGGTACGGGCCAGATCCAATTCCATCTGCTTGAGTTGACGTTGAGCCTCGCGCAATTCAAGCTCCGACTGTTCAATCTCCTCGGGCCTGGCGCCCACCATCAATTCCTGGAGGCGGAATTTGGCGGCTGAAAGCAAGTTTTCCGCCCGCGCCACATCAGACTGGTAGTCCACCTTTTCGATTTCGGCGATCAGGCTGCCTTTTTCGACGATATCCCCTTCCCGAATATTCAATTTGGTCAACATCCCCCCCACCTTGGGGGTGACCAAAATCAGGTGGACAGGAATCACATACCCTTTGGATTCGAGTGCCACCTGCTCTCCGGAGGATTGCTCTCCCGGCGATGACTGCTCCGTTTCTGCATTTTCGGCGCGTTTTTTCTGGGCAGAAACTGGTTTTTGCCCGGCCTTGTTTTCAGCCTGGGAAACAGCGGGCGCGGCTTCCTTTTCCAATTCGATTCCCGGGGATCGAAACGCCTTGTAACCAAGCAGGATAGCGGTTCCGGTGGTAGCCATCGCGAGGCACCAACCCAGGGATGCCATCAGCATCACCCGATTGGATGGGCGCTTGGCGGCGGCCGAATCATCGATCCGAAGGGACTGGACCTTGTCCCGTATCGACGATTTTGCGGCAGGGGAAGCGCCAACCGTTCCGCCGAAATCAACGGAGCCTCCGGTTGTTTGCCCCGCCGCATCCGAACTTCCGGTCTCAGGCGTCGTCATGGATCGCCCCTCAATGGGGATGGGCATTCAGCTTGAAGAAATGCTGGAGTTATCTGCAACAACTCAATCCATCATCTCACAGGGTTCATGCTATTCGGGCTTGGCCGGCGGGTTCAATTGCGAAACCAACCCGCAAACTTTGCCCAATCGATGGAAAACTGCAAAATTGGCAAAGTTGAACAATTTATAATTAACTACTTCTCAAGTGATATCATATTAAACAAATAGATTAAATTTGCAATTAATTGTGAAGGTAAGGGATAAATTCACCTCCTGCAAAACAACCCTGAAACAAATGATTCAGGTCCGGTGAAAGGTAGGTAAATTCGGCTGGTTTCCCAGGGACCAATTGCCATTCTGGCAACCCAAGTAAGCGCCGAATGTTACCCGAGGCCATTTGGCTGCATTCCTCAATGGATTTGGCACCGCTGTGGTATGCATTTTGGTAGCAGGTATCCAGGAATGACCCGGAACCGGCCAAGTATTCCGTTCCTTCCACGGTTAACTTTTGTTCCACATCCACCAAAACCTTTGTTCCCCACAGGTCGTACAGGCCTGGTTTCACCCCCGCCAACGGGCTTGTATCCGCCGTCAGGATCAGTTTTCCAGGGCCCTTGCACAGCATGGCTGTTTTCACCACGGATGTGGGCAGATGGTGTCCATCCAAGATTAGGCTCAGGTTCAGTTTTTCATGAACCAATGCCGGCCAAAGGGGATTGTGGTGCCGGTCGATTTTACGGCTGATGCCATTTCCCCAATGCGTGAACAGGGAAACCCCGGAGTCCACCGCCTTGGATAGTTGCTCGGGTGATGCGTTGGTGTGGCCCATGGAAACCAGCACACCGTCACGGACCATGGTTTTGACCACATCAAGGTCGGCGAGGGTTTCCGGTGCCAAAGTCACCAGGCGAATCAAGCCACCGGCGGCTTCCTGACACCGTTGGTATTCTGCCTCAGTCCAGGGACGAACAGCATTTTGGGGATGGGCGCCGCGGAACCCCTCTTCCGGATTGATCCCGGGGCCCTCGAGGTGAAAGCCAGGTACTGCCCAAGCCACCTTCTCATTGCTGTCTCGCCATTCCCGAAGTGCCCGAAGGCACTTTGCCAAATTGTTTGGATCGGTGGTGATAACGGTTGGAAGGATATGGGTGATCCCTCGGCGCCAACATTCCCGGATGACCTGGTCGTATTGGATCGGTTCCAGGGGTGAGGTGAATGATATGCCCAACCCGCCATTCACCTGGGGGTCCAGCAGGGGTGGGATGATCAAGCCATCCGACAAGTCGGCAGTACGGAATCGATCCCGGGCCGTTTCCAGGCAGCGGACCAAACCGTTTTCCACCAACAACTGCACGGTCGGACCATCAATCCGGAATTTTCCCTCAATGACCATCGAATTCTTGTTTTTCCCGCTTTGCATAAGAAGGCCCATGAAATGAGGGGGCGGTTATTTGATGGCCCCTAGCGATGTGGCTATTTTGAGAAAAGACTTGGCCGACTCCTGGTCCGCCAGAGGATAGGATTGGCCGATCCTTGCCAAATTGTCCCCCAATTCGGCCTCCGCTTTCCGAACCCAGGGCGATTCCCGGGTATTTTCCCGGTAGGCGATGATCAATGCATAAAGAATGCGCATCGAGCCTTCCGGGTTATTTTCAATCGACAGTCGCTTGGCGCACAGATAAGCCCATTCACCATCTGACTGCACATCGGCCACCCGGGCACGCCCGGAATTTATCAGCTCTTTTTTGCTTTCCTCGTATTTCATCGCATAAGGACCAAATCCATCTTCCGGAGCCGGGCCGTTTTTCATTTTGGACAACGGTTCCAGAAATTCCTCCCAGCCGCGCCTCCTTTCCAAGGGATCTGTGGATGCCATCAGGCGGATCCCCTGTTCCATTTTCGCGCGTTCGTCTTCCGGCCAGAACACCCAAACCAGTGCGGCGCAAACCCCTGCTAGCGCAGGTACCACCACCCATGGATTCCGCATCATCCTGGACCAAAGGCCACCCCGGTTTTGTTCCTCCAGGTGAGCCCTCACAACCCGGCTGACAAAAGTGGCGGGGCCCTCGCCCGGATGGGGCAGCACCTGGCCTTTGGGGCCGGTAGTGTTGTCACGGACCATCAATTCGCGGTCCCTGACCATCTGATCCTTTCGTGCTATCACCTGAAGCCTGCGGGCCACCAAACCAGCATCTGGGGGTCTGCTGCCCGGATCTTTGGACAGCAATTCATCCACCAATTTCTCCAGGTCGGTGGGTAGACCATCCACCAATCGGCCCAGTCGCTCATGTTGCCCGAATCGTTGTTTGTGAAGCACTTCCGCGAGATGTCCGCGAAATGGGAATTGACCTGTGATCAGGGTGTAAAGCACCACTCCCAGACTGTAGAGGTCACTTCTTTTGGTGGCTGGTTTTCCGGCGACCTGCTCCGGCGAGATGGTTTCTGCAGTGCCGACCAATCCACCGGTCGCGGTCAATTTGGAACTGGCAAACAAGCTGGCCACACCAAAGTCCGTCAACTTGACCTGCGGGCAATCGGGCCACCCCTTGACCAGAATGTTGGAGGGTTTCAAATCGCGATGCACCACGCCCCGGTCATGGGCATGTTTCATGGGCTGGCAGATCTGGATAGCAAGGGCCACCGCCTCTTCCCAAGGGAAAGCGCCACGGGATTGCAACAATTCCTGCAGGCTGCCTCCGTCCACGAATTCCATGGCGAAGCCGAGATGGTCCTGCGAATGGGCCGCTTCCAGGAAAGTCACAATGCCCGGGTGAGACAGCTTCGAAAGAATGTCCATTTCCCGCTGGAAACGGAGGGAAATACCTGGTTCTTGGGTCAGGGTGGCGGGAAGGATTTTTATCGCCGCCTGATCCGGAAAACCGTCTGGGGGCAAATGTTCCAGGCGGTTTGCCAGCCATACCTGGCCCATTCCACCACGGCCAATTTCCCGGACCAGCTTCCAGCGACCGAGAACCCGTTCTTCCCCTGCCATCAGCAAACTCCAAACGGGAAGAAGCGCCCTACACTGAACCTAATAAACGATGGAACGCGGCCGAAACCAAATCCGACCATTGATGGAGAACACCCTTTGCGACCCAACCCTTCCACCGCACTGTTGCTGATTGCCCATGGGAGCCGCAGCCAGGCAGCCAATCTGGATCTGGTTCACATGGCCCAAAGTCTTCGAGAAGAGGGATTTGCCAAGGTGGAAGTTTCCTACCTCGAATTGGCCCCGCCCACGATCCAGGAGGGTGGGGCAGCCTGCATCGAAACAGGGATACAGACTGTGCTTATGCTACCGTATTTCCTTTCCGCAGGTGTGCATGTCCAGCGTGACCTGGAGGAAGCCCGTAGGGAACTGGAATCGTCCCACCACGGTGTCCGTTTTATCCTTGCCAAACCCCTTGGGCCCCATCCACGCCTGTTGGATTTGCTTAAATTGCGCGGGGAGGAGGCGTTAGCCCAGATTTCAGGTCAACCCTCGAGAGATTTGGCCAAATCATAGATTTCAGCTGCTTCCAACCTGGCATTGTTTCTCTCAAAAAGGCTGGCCACACAGGCACGATGCAACTTGATTTTGAATCCACCGACCCCCAACGCCCCGTAGCAGGTCAGTCCGGAACGCTCCTTTGCACAATCCCCCAACTCAATCCCCTCTATCCCCATCGGGGGAACCCCGTTGAGGTCAATCAAGACCTGAAGGTCCTTGATGCCCGACAACCGGGAAATGGAGGTAAAACGGATTCCAGCAGCTCCGGCTGAAATTACCAGGGAGCAGCCGGGGACATGTCGCGTAATCTCTTCCTCGCTGGAAATTTCCAAAGGAACAACCGGCTTACCTTGGCCGTCCTTGAGGCAGGTACGATCGATTGATGCTGCCACGGACTCGGCCTTGGCCTTCGACCTGGACCCCAAAAGCACCTGGGCTCCTTCCCTTGCCAACAAAAGTGCCGCCCTGGATCCAACCGGGCCGGTCCCTCCCAAAACCAGGGCCTTTTTGCCGTTCAAAGGCAGGTGCATGGCAGCTTTCCTCACGGCCGCAGCGGCCGTGGTATTGCAACCATTTGCATCCAGCATGGTGGATACCTGAAGTCCAAATTGTGGGATCATGGATTGATGTACTTCGCGGAGAATGGCCTCAGCTTGTTTCACATTGCTCCCACCCACAAACACTGCCGTGCGGTTCAAATCCTTGGGAGCCCGAGTGAAGATGCATCCATGCACCAATGCCTGGACCTCGGAGGTTTTTACCCCACTGTGGGCGAATAACACTTCCGCACCAGCATCCACCGCGACCACCCTGTCAAAAACGCTGGATTGCCCATCCGGATCCAGCATCAGGAGAATCGTCCGCTTGCTCATGGCAAATTAACCCCCGTTGATGGCCGACTGTCCGGTGCAAATCAAGAATTTGCAATGAAAAAGGCGGAGGCAACCAAGGTGCCACCGCCTTGCAAGATTTGTTTTCACCCAAGCTTTGACCGGTTCTCCATTTGCGGAGGAGCCGGTCCGTCGAAAATTACTTGGGGGAGAACGGGTGCTTGGCTGCCGCCTTTTTGGCGGTCACTTCGGAGACCGGGGGTTCGTGCTTCATGGCCCGCGCAATGGCCAGCTTGGTGGCATCGTAGTTGTACTGGAAGATCTTGTTGTCATCCGCGGCAGCAGGGTGGATGAACACGCCGCAGACAATCACCAATTCATCGGCTTGGCTGGCCGGGATGATGCCCTCAGCGGCGCTATCGGCGACCGCACGAGCCACGGCTGCCTGGGCAGGCCCGAACATCTGGACAGCTTGCTTCATGCCCTTGATGGTCACCTTGGTGATCATGACGGTGGCGGGCTTGCACAGCAGGTTCGGCTCAACCACCGCCAGAAGGGAGCTGTGGCCAGCGGACTGGTTGGCCAAAGCGTTAGCGAAAGCTACGCCCACAGGTCCGTTCTTGCTGCCGATCAACAGGTCGATGTGGGCGATCTCGTTGCCGTCGCCGACCAGAGCTTCACCAATGTGCATGGACATGGAGGTTTTCCTTTAACAAAGCAGTGAATATCAGTTGCCGCCTGACCAAAACCGGTTCTCGCCAGACTGTTGATGAAAATACAGGTTAGAGGGGTCCTTGGCCAGCAACCGGCGGGCAACTTGTAAAATACTTGAAAAAAGTTATGATTTCTAAAGGCTCCAAGGGGTTCCGAAAGCCTTTTTTACCTTGGAAACATCCAGTAATCAGCCAATTCGTTTGGTTTTTTAGAAGGACTGGGCGCCTTCCACACCAAGAGGTCCTCGTACACGATGTCACAGCCAGCCTTTACCGCCACAAAAATGCTCACCTTGGGCCTGACTCCTGGCAAGTTGCGTGGTTTGCAACGGATCAGTAATCCCAACGGCACCCTGACTATGGTTGCCACGGATCAAAACAGCTCCATGATCGCGATGATCAAGGACAGCTTGAAAAAGAAGGGTGAAAATCGCGAGCCGACCTTCCAAGAGATCGTGGAGGCCAAAATCGTACTTGCATCCACCATCACCCGCCATTCCTCCGCGGTCCTGGTGGACGGCTACTACGGCGTTTGGAACTCCATGGTCAGCCTGGCGGTACCCAAGGATGTCGGCTTGCTGGTTCGGGTTGAAAAATCAGGTGGTCAAAAAAGCAAATTGAATGCCCCGCTGGGTGAATACGAACCCGGTTTCAGTGTGGGCAAGGTGAAGCGCCTTGGCGCGGATGCCGTCAAATTACTGGCCCAGTTCGAGCCAACCGAAGGTGAAAGCGCTGAACACCAATTGGCATTCATCCAGGATGTCTACGACCAATGCAAGAAGCACGACATCCTGCTGCTGCTTGAGCCGATCGCATTCCCGTTTGGTGACGAGAAAAAAGACAGCCCCAGCTTCCTGAAGCGCAAGGCGGAAACCGTTATCGAAAGCGCGCGGCAACTCAGCCGTTGGTGCGATGTTTACAAGGCTGAATTTCCGGGAATTTTGGGCCAGGAAAGCGATGCCCAGCTTGCTGCCAACCTCAAGGCACTCAACGAGGCCAGTGAAAGGCCTTGGGTACTGCTGAGCGCCGGGGTGGATTTCCCGGATTACAAGAAGCAGGTGGAAATGGCGATGGCTGCCGGAGCCAGCGGCGTGTTGGGAGGAAGGGCCTTTTGGAAGGAATACTTCCTGCAGGATGGTCCCGCCAAACAGCGGACATTTGCAGAAGGTGAATGCGCCGACCGTGTGAAGCAAATCGATGAGATTGTCCGGACCAAAGGTACCCCCTGGTACAAGTGGTATGGACTCACCTTGGAGCAAATCCACGGATTGCGGGCAGCAGAAGGCTGGCATTTCCGCTACGGAGAAAAGTTTGGAGCCAGAGGTGTCGCAGGTGGCGGGGAAGAATGGGGTTACTGATCGGCCGTATTCAATAAATGATTCATAATGAGGGGCAGCGCCGAACAGGCGCTGCCCCTCAAATATTTTCCGATGATGTCAGCCGGCCAACCTAATTGGATAAGGCTAATCCGAATTCCTCGCGGAGGCATTGGGCAGCCTGTTCGACTGTGGCGCGGTCCACCACCACGCTCAGGCGGATCTCACTGTTGTTGATCATCAGGATATTGATCGAGTTTCTGGCCAAGGCTCCGAATACCGCGCTGGCCACACCGGTGTGGCTGCGCATACCCACCCCGATCACATGGATGGTTGCCAGGCCATTTTCGGACTCCACGCGGCAGTTGGTGGCAATTTTTTTCATCAGATCGGAGGTGACAGCCTTGGCATGGTCCAATGCGGACAACGGCACGGAAAAACTCAGGTCCGCAAAGCCCCGGGAATGATTTTGCACGATCATGTCGACAACGATTCCGGCGGCCGCTACCGCCTCAAAAACCTGGGAGCAATAGCCGGGGGTATCCGGCAGGCCATAAATCGCCACACGTCCTTGATCTGTCTGGAGTTCGACATCACTGACCATGATGCCTTCCATGTTGGCAAGGCGCTGGGTCAACAGGGTGGCTTTTTTCTCACCGGAAAGCGGGTTGGGATTCTCGTCCGGCATGATTTTTTGGGGCACCGCGACGGCACGTTTGTCCAGGTCAAACGCGTGATGAACCAAACGCAAGGCGCGCAGGCCATCCTGCTTGTCCACCAAGACCGAAATCTTGATGTCCCCGGTGGTGATCATGCGCAGGTTGATCTTTTCTCGGGAAAGGGCGGCAAACATGCGCTCCGCCACCCCGGTGTGGACACGCATGCCCGCACCAACCAGGGAAACCTTGCTCACCTGGCCATCATGTTCGACCCGCGCACCCATCTCCTTGGCTATCGGATCCAGCACGGCCAAGGTGCGTTTGAGGTCCCCCGCCGGAACCGTGAATCCGATGCTGGCCCGCCCCTTGGTGCTCGGGTTTTGGGCAATCATGTCCACCACAATGGCCTGAGCCGCGATGGCGGTGAAAATCCGGTGACTGATGCCGGGGGTGTCGGGGACATCCTCCACCGCGATCCGGGCCTCATCCTTGATGATGGCGGCCCCGCAGACCGGGGTCTGGGTCATCCAGGTTTGCTCGGGAAAAATCCAAGTTCCCTCCGCGTCCGAGAACGAGGAGCGTACCATCAGGGGAACATCGAACTTCTTGGCGAACTCGATGCTCCGTGAATGCATCACCCCGGCCCCCACCGAGGCCAGTTCCAGCATCTCGTCGTAGCTGATGGCCTCCATTTTCCGGGCCTCGGGAACCAGCCTCGGATCCGTGGTGTAAATGCCGTCCACGTCGGTATAAATCTCGCATTGGACCGATTTGTCCGGCCCCCCCTCCTGTTTCAAGACTGCAGCCAGCGCCACGGCGGTGGTGTCGGATCCACCCCTACCCAAGGTGGTGATGTTTCCCTCCTCATCCGTCCCCTGAAAACCGGCGACGATGACGATGTTTCCCTCGTCCAGGGACTGGCGCATCTTGGCGGAATTGATGCTTCGGATCCTGGCCTTGGTGTGGGAGCTGTCGGTGACAATACCCACTTGCGCCCCGGTGTAGCTGATGGCCCTGGCTCCCATGGACTGGATAGCCATGGCCAGAAGTGCGATGGATATCTGTTCCCCAGTGGAAAGGAGCATGTCCATTTCCCGGGCGGGAGGATTTTCCGTGATCTCCCGGGCCATCTCAATCAGTTCGTCGGTGGTGTCGCCCCTGGCGCTCACGACCAGAAGCACCTGGTTTCCCGCCTGCAAAGCACGGATTGCCTTCCGTGCCGCGGCCTTGATTCGCTCGGCCGTGGCAACACTGGTTCCACCGAATTTTTGAACGACCAGCCCCAAGGGACCATCCTCCCTGTGAAACGCAATCGCGTTTGGTTATGCGGAAGCCTCAACCAATCTTCCCAGACTAGCGGAAAATACTCGGCAAGATCAGTGGAACCAGGGTCTTTCCCGTGCCATCACCGCCACCGAAACAGCTTGAGGGCCAAAAGGAAGGCGCCAAAAGCCCAACCTAGAAGGATGGCCAGGTTGCCGAAAATATCCGGGAACCCCAGTCCCTCATTGATCACCCCCCGCAAACTCACGTTGAGTGCCGTGAGGGGAAGGATCTGGATCAATGGCTGAATGACCTCGGGAAAGCGGTCGGAGGAAAAAAAGACACCGGAAAGCACATACATGGGAAGCATGGTCAGATTCATCAGGCCGCTGACGGCCTCGTAGCTGGTTGCCCTGCTGGCGACAAGCAAACCAATGGCCTGAAAACAAAAAGCGCCTGTAAGGATGGTAACCGCCAGCGCGGCCAGACTGCCATGGATCGAAACCCCGAACGCCACCCAAGCAAACCCGAGCAGCATCAGAATTTCCAGCAGCAAAAACCCCATCCTGCCCAGCACGAGGCTGACCAGGAAATCCACGCGACTCATGGGTGTGGCTATCAAACGCTTCAGCAGTTTGCGCACCCTCAGGTCAACCGTCACATAGCCCAATCCCCAAAGTCCTCCCCCCATCAGGTTCATGCCCAGCAAACCGGGGATCAGGAAGTCTATGTATCGGCCACCGGTTTCAGCGGTTTCCTCAACTCGTATGGCTGCTCCCTGGTTGGGGGAACCGTTTGCTGCTTCGGATGTGCTGGAGCCCTGCCGCGCCTTTGCTTTCCAAAGCACGGATTCAACAACGCCTCTGGCAAGTGCGGATTCCGGCCGGTTTTTTTCGGTTTTCAATACCAATCCGTCCGCCTTCACTGTCACCACCAAGGCCGCTTTTCCCGTGGCGAGATCTTTTCCAGCCTGTTCGAAATCCAAAATCCTCAATTCCAGCCGATTTTCCTGCCGAAGGCTTTCCAGGGTTGCCAGCCAGAAGGTTTCCGGAACTCCCTCCGACCTCGACAGGACGATTGGGATTCGCTCCAACGGCCTGTCCCTGAAGGCTGTTCCTAGTGCGACCGCCAAAACCAGCGGGAACCCGTAGACCCAGAAGATGGCGGCGGGTTCGCGATAAAAATCCCGGACCCGGGCCATGACAAGTTGCCATAACGGCGACTGGGGAACGGAATTGACTTCCAACTGATCGTTCAGGTTCATGCCGATTCATCCCGAAGTTTGCGCCCCGTCAGCGCCAGGAAAACATCCTCCAGGGTGGCCGGCCGCACATTCAAGGC
>CAWUOE010000026.1:0-17553 GCA_963923355.1 uncultured Gemmataceae bacterium
GCGTCTCGTGGGCTCGGAGATGTGTATAAGAGACAGCGTGTGCTGAAGGAAGCTAACGGGGAGTGAAGGAATTTGCCTTTTTTTCCGTAGGCACTGACAATCCCCCGGTTGTCACAGTGGTGGGTGATGTTGCAACGACTTCCGCCAGACATCAGGATTTTGATACCCGGTCGGGAGTTCTTTTCCAAAACCAATACCCGGGCGCCTGCCTCCGCCGCTGAGATAGATGCCATCAACCCGGCAGCCCCACCCCCTGCCACAACGACATCCCAGAAGGTTTGGCTGCAAGCCATGGTGCCTATTACCCGGCTCTGGATTTTGCTGTTTCCACAAAGGATTGGGCGAGTTTCAAGGTCTTCTGGTCAATTCCTTCCTTAATTTCAGCCCATTGGTTGTCGGTCATTCCAGCAGGGCGCGGGTCTGAGCACATTTCCACGTAGGCCTTGGCTTTCGGTTCCGTCCCACTTGGCCGAAGGACCACCCGGGCTCGGTCGCCCAGTTCAAAAATGAGAACGTTTCGCCCGGCCGCGTCGGTGTCGCCCAGGATTGGGCCAAGCCTTCCCCGCGGGTCACGAAGGTCCTCGAATCGTGTCACCGGATAACCGTCAATTTCCAGTGGGGGTGAGGCTCGCAGGGAATCCAGCATCCGGATCATTCTGGTTTTTCCGGTGATGCCTTCCATTTGAATATTCACACCTTCATTCCGGAAGTATCCGAAGCGCTCCTGCAATTTGAGCAAGTAAGCCCAAGCACTGGAACCTTGCCGCTTTTGTGTCAGTGCAAGCTCTGCCATTAGCAGTGCGGCACCAGCGGCATCCTTATCCCGGATGTCGCAGGTTACCAAGGCTCCATGGCTTTCCTCTGTTGCGATGATGAAATCCCTCAAGGATCCATGGACATCTCCGAAAGAGTTGGTGGTTTCCAAGCTGCGCAATACCTCGGCGATATACTTGAAGCCGACAAGCAAGTTGCCGACCAATTGCACCCGGGCTGACGCGCATATTCTTGAAATCATGCGGGTCGTGACCTCTGTTTTGACAACGATCGGCGACGACGGAAGAGTTCCCTGGTTGGCCATGGCTTCCAATTTGAAGGCGGTAAGCATTGCGGCAATCTGGTTGCCGGTTACGAAGCGAAATTTTCCCGAGTCGTCCGGAACCAGCGCGCCCAACCGGTCTGCATCAGGGTCGGTGGCCAGAACCAAGTCTGCTCCTAACCTGTTAGCCAGGGCTTCAGCCCTGTCCATCGACTCTGGAACCTCAGGGTTTGGGCTTTTGGTGACATTGGTGAATTGGCCGTCCGGTTGCATTTGTTCCGGGACCGGAGCCACTTGGAATCCCCGGGCCTCCAGAAGTTCCATGGCGGTCATCGCCCCGACGCCGTGGAGCGGTGTGAAAACTACCAGCAGCTCGCCTTGCTTGGGGGAAGCCGCAAGCGATTCCTTCTCAAGGAGACTGATGTATTCCTTGTGGGCGCTGTTATCCAGAAAGCTGATCAGGTTGGACTTGATCGCATCCTGCCAGCTCATGCTGCGGATCACCTGAACTTTGTCCACGAGGTCCGCCATGAGCTGGTCCTCGGGGGGTACAGGTTGGGCACCTCTTTCATCATAGAATTTTCCACCGTTGTCATCGGGGGGATTGTGGCTCGCGGAAATGTTGAGGCCCCCTTGAAGCCCGCGAAGCCGAATCAGGAAAGACAACTCGGGCGTAGCGGGGAATCTGTCGCTACCTTGGGGAAGAATCCAGGCCCGGATACCGTTAGCCGCGTAAACTTGGCAGGCTTGTTCAGCTAGTTTTCTGCTGGATAGTCCCAAAAGGGGATTGGGAAGATTGCGATTGTATTTTCCGCGTTGGTCCTGGAAACATCGCACGTCGTAACCGACCGCTACGGAAAGGTTCTTGCCTGGAAATTGCTGGTGCAGGTAATCGCAATGGCCCTGGACGGAGGCACCAAGAGTCCAAGGGTTCATTCGGTTGGGCCCGATCCCCACAGGGCCACGGCGGCCTCCGGTGCCAAAGGGAAGGATTTGGCAAAACCGGTCTACAAGTCCGGCAAAATCTCCCTTTTCAACCAACCAGTTGATTTGAGGACGGTATTCCACGAACTCTGGTTCATTCAGCCATTTGTCGAGAAATTTGCCGGCTTCTTTTTTGCTTGATTCAGGGGCGTCGACTAGAGCGATTCCTTCCAACGCTGTTTTCAAAATATCCATGGTTGAAATCCTTCCACCTTTCGCATCTGTTCCAATTCATTGAGCGCCGTCGAGGAGGGACCTTCCTCCGGTGTTAAACTGAAGAAATTCTATGTTTTTCTGCGGCCTTGCCACGAGAGGACCCATGTTTTCCCTGGAGTACCACTTTGATGTGGTGGTGGTGGGTGCCGGTCACGCCGGCGTTGAGGCGGCGATGGCCGCATCCCGGATGGGAGCCAAAACCTGCCTTTTAACAATGAACGCCGATACGGTCGGGCAAATGAGCTGCAACCCTGCGATCGGGGGGGTCGCCAAAGGGCAGATTGTCCGTGAGATCGACGCCTTGGGCGGAATCATGGGCAAGGTGATTGATGCGGCTGGAATCCAGTTTCGAATGCTGAACCGCTCCAAAGGCCCGGCGATGCATTCGCCGAGGGCCCAAGCAGACAAAAAAGCCTATCAGGCCATGGTCAAGTGGCTTGTTGAAAACCAAACGAATTTGACTTTGCGCCAGGAATTGGTCGAGGGCCTTCTTCTTAAGGAAGCCGGTCAGGAGGAGTACGGAACCTACAGCCGTCAGGTTCTTGGGGTTCTGTGCCGCGGCGATACTGCATATCACGCCAAGGCAGTGGTGCTCACCACGGGAACCTTTCTCCAGGCGGTAATGCATACCGGTGAATCCAAGACGTCTGGCGGACGTGCTGGAGAAAATTCAGCTGAAAGCCTTTCCGGTGGATTGATCACAAGCGGATTGGAGGTCGCCCGGTTTAAAACCGGAACTCCCTGCCGGCTAAACGGCCGGACGTTGGACTTTGGCAAGCTTGAGGAACAACCCGGCGACGATGATCCGGCCCCTTTCAGTTTTGGCACGGACAAGATCCGGCAAGTTCAGGTCTCTTGTCATTTGACACACACCAACCAGCTTGTCCATGACATCATTCGGGATAACCTCCACCGGTCCCCGATGTATTCCGGTTCTATCCGTTCCCGGGGACCCAGATACTGCCCCTCCATAGAGGACAAGGTGGTTCGTTTTTCGGACAAGACTAGCCATCAGATTTTCCTCGAACCGGAGGGCAGGAATACGCTCGAATACTATTGCAATGGAATCAGTACCAGCCTGCCCAAGGATGTTCAGGCGAAAATGCTCAAGGCTATACCTGGCCTGGAAAACGCCGAGGTGATGCGGTGGGGTTATGCGGTTGAATATGACTTCGTCCCCCCTGACCAATTGCACGGTTGGTTGGAGACCAAGAGGGTTCGCGGGCTTTTTTTGGCTGGCCAGATTAATGGCACAACCGGTTACGAGGAAGCGGCCGGCCAAGGCTTGCTGGCCGGGGTGAATGCCTGTTTGGTGCCTGGCGGCCGTCCGCCGCTGGTTCTGGCAAGATCCCAAGCTTACCTTGGGGTGCTGATAGATGACCTGACCACCAAGGGAGTTGATGAGCCTTACCGAATGTTTACCAGTCGTGCGGAGCATCGACTGATTCTTCGACATGACAATGCGGATTTGCGGCTGACCCCTTTGGCTTGGGAAATAGGGTTGGTGCCAAGGGACGCCTACGACCGTATGCTTCGCAAAAAAAATGGAATTTTGGAGCTCACCCGTGTTTTGAAGAATGTCAGGGTGGAGGGGGTATCTTGGTTTGATGCCCTGAGAAGGCAGGACTTGGATTGGAAAACGGTGGAAGCGGACCTCAAGGCCCGGGGAATCAGTCCATTCCCCCAAGAGGTTGTTGATCAGGTGACATTGGAAGGGCGTTATGCGGGTTACGTGGAGCGCCAATACCGCGAGGTTGAGCGACTGGAAAAACTAGACGGGCATCGCATCCCACCTTCATTTGATTTCAAACAGGTTAACCAGCTCCGGATCGAGGCGCGCGAAAAATTGAGCAAGCACATGCCATCCAGCCTTGGTCAAGCAAGCAGGATCCCTGGGATCAATCCAGCTGATATCGCAGTATTAATGCTTTACTTGGGAAAATGATGTAAAGATGGGATATATGGGTTTATTTTGACTGTCGCACTGATTGGGTGGTTTTTGTTGATCCATCTGACATTGACAGAGTTTGGTAGATTCGTAGGATTCGCGGAGGATGGGGAAGAGTATCCGTGGCTAGGGGGCTTGCCCAAGTCTCGTGATCTAGCTGCTTGGTAGTTCAGTCTAAAACGCCTGTCTCTTTTCCCCTTGGCCTGAATTACCTGATTGGTCTTGGTCAGACCCCAAGGCGATTCAGGCGGTACTCCAAGGATGAGGAGCAATTCCAAGGGCTCACGCAAGGTTGGCTTGATGCAATCACGAGTGACCCTACGGGATTTTGAGTTCCAAGAAAGGAATGCCTTCACATGAAGACTGTGTTCACCACCGGCGAAGCGGCCAAAATCTGCAAGGTTAGCCAACAGACCATCATCCGTTGTTTCGACAACGGACAGCTAAAGGGCTTTCGAGTTCCTGGATCCCGGTTTCGTCGTATCCCCCGCGAGTCTCTGTTCAAATTCATGAAAGACAACGGCATCCCAACTGATGCCCTTGAAACGGGCAAGCGCAAGGTTCTCTTGGTTGATGATGAACCTGAATTGCTGGAATTGATGAACAAAGCTCTTTCGGATGATGGGCGCTTCGAAGTAAAAACAGCCAGCAATGGGTTTGATGCTGGCATGATGGTTAAAGAATATCGGCCTGATGTTATTGTACTTGATGTGATGCTTCCTGATATCAATGGTAAAGAGGTTTGCCAGCGCGTTCGTGCTGACACTTCTTTGAGTGATGTCCGTATCCTCTGCATCAGCGGCATGGTCGAGGACGATAAGATTCAGGAGCTTCGCTTGGCCGGTGCGGATGATTTCCTGCACAAGCCGTTCGAAATGGATGGCCTGATCGAACGCATGTGCCAGTTGCTCGACATGGAGTCGGCAACCACCGCCTGATCCCGCGTTCCCGACGGATCCCCTGAGGGTCAGTCGGATTCCCGGGATCAATTCAGGGCAAGCTCCGCAGGGATGCCGGAGCTTTGTTCGTTTACAAAGTCCAAAATGGCAATGTAAGTCCCGGCCGGGGTGGAATAAGTACTTTCCATCTGGCTCGAGAAGTGGCTTGGTGCTGGCTTGGAGAATCCATTAAGCCAAGCCATTCCCATTCAAAGAACCGAAACATCCTTCTAAATGATCCGGCTTGGTGTGTTTGGGCCCTGCGAAATCACCGCAGCACGCCGAAACAAACAGGTTTTTTCATCAGGCTGTTACAGGGTGGAAAGAAGTCCGGGCGGCTGGATTTTTCAGCCAGAGTGATGGATTCCCTTCATAGCGGATTGTCAATCAAATTATCATCGCGAGATCGGTTCGTTCTGGATCGGATTGGCGAAAAATCTAGACAATTGACGCGTTTGGTGAATCAACTGGATGTGGAGCTTTTCAATATCTGTTGTACGTTGGTTGCCACGCCAGCTTTGGTTTTTGGTTTTCAAAAAAAACAATCGTTAACCTGTACCATCCCTAACTGGGGATATCCTGCTTGGGTGCGTCAACTGACAGAAGCTTTTTATTTGGGGAGTCCCGCCAAGGGATGGTGCCAATCCAGGAAAATGATCTGGCATGGACTCCGCTTGGTTTTTGGCACGACCAAATGTCTGCCAAAAACAATTCCTCCCTTCACACGCAAGGATTTGGAGAAATCTTGCGCTTTCCTGGGTATTCCCTTTGGAAAAATGCGAATATCTATTCGTAGGAATTCTAAAAGGGACGCCTCACAAGTCTTTGGGGGACGGTGTGGTCGGGCCGAAATGGATCATTTGAAAATTGCCCTGAAGGTTTGGGTAAGCCAATCTACTGGACAGGAAAAAGGTAAAAAATCAGATTTGGGAAAAGCTGATTCTTTTTCAGATCAAAAGAAACAATTTGTTGCAACAAACAATCGGGTGGATTTGGAAAAAGTTCGTTCAGAAATTATTGCCGAGTTGGCTGGGGGTGCCGGCCATGAAATAAATAATCCCCTGGCAATCCTGATTGGCCGTGCACAAAGCATCCTCAAGGAGGAGGCATTTTTTTTCAGAAATCAGGGAAGGGAAGAAGGGGTTCGGAGGCTGGCTTCGATCGTCGAGCAGGGAAGGCGCATTCATGTGATGATTCGAAAGTTGGCCCGCATTGGCAGGCCTGCGACTGGTCATCCGATTCCATTCATTTTGAAGGGTGAGTTGGATAGCTGGCTGCAGCCATGGCGTGAAAAGGCGAGTTCGCAAGGAGTGCAATTGACTTGCTCGTACCTTGGAGTCGGAACGGAACAACTTTGGGTTCTTGCGGACCCGGCATACCTGAAGGAGACATTGGACGAGTTGTTGGACAACGCGTTTGTCCAGGTTTCTGTGGGCCATCGAGTTGATGTGGGAGTTGGGAGGAAAGGGGCCAGTTGTTTGGTTGACGTTTCCAACGACGGGCCTGCCATCGCACCTGAGGTTTCAAGCCTTATTTTCAATCCGTTTTATTCCAACAGGAAAGCCGGGCGGTTTTCAGGGTTGGGTTTACCCCTCGCCAAGAGTCTCATGGAGGCCAGCGGGGGGAAAATAACCCTGCATTCGATCGGTGAAACCACTCCGGTCTGTTTCCGGATTCAGATTCCCATCTTGGTTGATAAATCGGAAGCAAATAAGCCGGACTCGAAAAGTTCATCCAAAGCAGCTTGACCCGGCAAGGACTTTCGGTGGTTAATAGTGGCCTCATTGCCTTGCAGGGTTCTTTTAAAACCTTGGAAATTGAACATGTTGATGCGGGTTCCCAAGGTTTTTCTATCCGGTGATGACAGCCGATTAGGCCATGAAGGGTTGGCGGCTTTTGAGGCGGGCTATCCGGTTCGAATTGCTGAAAAGTTGCCCTGTTTGCTCGTTGACACATTGCGGAAGCGAGTTTCATCCTGGCCGAGTAGGGCTTTGGGTTCCAAGAATCCTTCCTGGGTCATTCAGGAAGACCAACTCAAACCTGGAACGCTTATACAACAGGCTGATGCTGAAGAATTCAGGGCTTTCCTGAAGGAGTTTTATAAAGCTGCTGCCTGCGCGGTTGGCAGAGCTTTGGGTCTCGAGGATTCAAGCCTCACTCCGGACAGGGTAACTTGGCGTCCCAATGAGTTGGCAACCACAGTTAGACGCTGGAACGCCCGAGACGACCTTTTTCATTTGGATAGTTTCCCGTCCCGCCCTGCTTTGGGGCGGCGGATTTTGCGTTTGTTTTATAATGCAAGCTATTCTGATTGTGTAGTCTGGTCTCACACATTTAATATAGATTATTATATAAGAAATTATATTTATGATTCAAAAGCACTTGACCAAGGCAGCCCAGCGGGTGGTTTTAGTGACAGCCTGATGGCACAGATCCATGACCAAATGAAGCGAGAAGAAGAATTCCAAGAAAAAGCTCCCAGAATTCTTCATTCCTTTGCACCGGGAGAGGCTTGGATAGTTTTGTCGGATACCTGCCTCCATTCATTCCTGCGGGGCGATTGGCTGATGGATGTTTCCTGGTTTACCTCTGCTTCTTGGCTGACTCAATCCAAATGGTCGCCTAAATCCTGTTTCGAACGGCTGGCTTTAGCAAAACCGGAAATAAAAACTCCCATTCGCCAAGTCGCTTGATAGTTCCTGTCATTGGGCAATGGCCCGTACCATGGGTGAATGCTTCAGAAGGTCCTGACTGAAATCATGGACTGGCTGCATCCTCCACTTTGTTTGGGATGCGGCCAAGAATTTGCAGACCCGGTTTCTTTTTGCAGTCGATGCCAGGGAAGAATTTCTGCAAAAAACGTAAGGTTTTGCTTCCGCTGTGGATCCGTAGTCCCGGTTTCTTTACCTGACCAATCTCCATGCCCTCAATGCTCGGGAAAACGATCCGATTTTGAGCAGGTGATGGTGATGGGGGAATACAAGGAATACCTGAGGGAATTGATCCTGAAAGGCAAATCCAAGGCGGGCGAATTGTTGATGGAGTTGTTTGGGCACCAGATTGCGAGGAATAAAAGAAACCTGTTTCAAAACATTGGGAAAATGGAAGTTACCGCCATTCCTGCTCCCTGGGGGAGAACCCTGTTTCGTGGCCACAATCCTGCTGCTTCATTGGCCTGCGGGGTGGCGGCCGGTTTGGGAATCCATTTGAATTTGGGTTTACTAAAAAGGGCCCGTTCGACTCCCCATCAAGCGAGTTTGGCCAAAAGGGAAAGGGAAAAAGCCATCCAAGGGGCATTCAAACTGGGGGAAAGGCCTCAAGCCAACACAATCCTCCTGGTGGATGATGTGATGACAACCGGAGCCACGCTTCGGGAAGCTGCCAAAGTGCTTAAGGCTGGAGGGGTTGGGAAAATCATTCCAGTTGTATTGGCCCGGACTCCCTAAAAAACCTCCCAAATGCCACCCGGGACAACCCGAATTGTCTCCGTGTAGTCGAATCAACTCCCGAACATGCCTCCGGGCTTGTTGAGGGAGTTTTGCTTTGAATCCATCAAAGGCTCTTTTTTTTGATTCAATTCAATCCTGCTTGCGTGTTCTTTTTTTCCTTTCGTTTTCTATGGTTGCTGCACAAGGCCAAGCGGGAACTTGGGCGGATGGCCTTTTTGATGAGTTGAGCAAAGATTTCGGGTCCGTGCCGCGTGGAGCGGTGCTACAGCATGGTTTTAAAATCAAGAACAATACCAAGGACGTGGTTGGATTGGCAGGGGTACGAAGTTCCTGCGGTTGCACCACGGCCCAGTTATCCAAACGGTACCTTCAACCCGGGGAAGAAACCCACCTGTTAGTGCGTATGGATTCTGGTAGGTTCCGTGGACTGAAAACCATCACCCTTTACGTCAAGCTGGACCGACCGGAAACCACTGAAGTTCGGATTTGGGTGAAAGCCAATTCCCGAGACGACGTGGCAGTTAATCCTGAAGTGGTCGATTTTAGAACGGTGAGGGCTGGTGAAGGTGGGCAGACAAAAATCCAGGTGCGTTTTTTTGGCATGCCGGATGCAGAAATAGCTGGGATAACGGCAGGGAGCGGTTATCTTCGGGCCAAAGTGGTTGAGACTGGTCATACAGATCTGGAAAGCATATTTGGGGTGCAAGTTGAATTGGATAAGCAGGCCCCTGTAGGAAAATGGTATAGCGATATTTGGCTAGATGCTAATAACCAAACTTCTGCAAAAATAAGGATTCCTGTTCGAATGGAAGTAGTCTCGGCGTTGGTGGCCAGTCCTGGCAGCGTTGAATTTGGCACTGTTGGCATTGAAAAGGAGGTCGAAAGGCGGGTGGTGGTCCGCGGTGCATCCCCATTTCGTTTGGTCAAAATCGAGTGCCCTGAGCCTGTCAAAGCCCGATTTTCCAGTGATCAAGCTAAAACTACCCATGTCGTGACTCTGATAACCAAAGGCTCTGCCCCCGGAGTCATCCAAGGTGAGATAAAAATTTCCACCGACTTGGCTGAAACACCTGTTTTGGCCCTCCCGGTTCAGGGCCGTTTTGTTCCCTGATTTTTGGGATCATGATCAAAAATGAGCCCTCGTTTCTCGGTGGGAATTCTCCTGCAAACCTGTGAAACCTCGGCATTTTGGCTAGACTAAACAGCGGCCAATTAGGTGCCTGTTTCAAGGTAAAAAAAATGCTGCGTCCTGTCCGGAAATTGCTGGTTGCCAACCGTAGTGAAATTGCCATCAGGGTTTTTCGGACAGCCACGGAGCTTGGGCTAAGGACCGTTGCCCTTTACACCCACGAAGATCGTTTTGCCTTGCATCGATTCAAGGCCGACGAAGCCTATCAAATCGGAAAGACTGGGGAGCCGATCCGAGGATATCTGGATATTCAGCAAATCGTAAGGATAGCCATGGAAAATCAGGTGGATGCTATCCACCCGGGATATGGCTTTCTGTCTGAAAATGTCCAGTTCGCAAAAGCAGTCCGCGATGCCGGGCTCATTTTCGTCGGTCCCAAGAACGAAATACTCAGGGACTTGGGAGACAAGGTCACTGCCAGGGAAATGGCGTCCAAGGCAGGTGTGCCCATCCTGCCTGGCAGTTCAACTGCCATCGAAAGCAATGAGCAGGGCATGCGCTTGGCCAACGAAATGGGTTTCCCCGTTATTGTCAAAGCCGCAATGGGTGGTGGCGGTCGCGGGATGCGCGTGGCAAATTCTCAAGACCAGTTGGTTGAGGCCATGGACCAGGCCCGCCGAGAGGCCGGTTCCGCTTTTGGTGTCCCTGACATCTTTTTGGAAAAATTCATTAGAAAGGCCCGCCACATTGAGGTGCAGTTGCTCGGTGACGCCCACGGCAATCTGGTCCATCTTTATGAACGGGATTGCTCTGTTCAAAGGCGGCACCAGAAGATCGTTGAAATAGCCCCATCAACCGGCCTGCCGGACAAAACCCGACGCGGCATTTTGGAATCAGCCTTGGCGATTGGCCACCAAGTTGGTTTGGACAACGCCGGGACTGTTGAATACTTGGTGGATGCCGAGACCGGGAAATACTACTTCATCGAAGTGAACCCTCGTATCCAAGTTGAACACACCGTCACGGAGGAGGTGACCGGGCATGATCTGGTCAAATGCCAAATCCTGGTGGCCTCCGGGGCGAAATTGTCAGATTCCAGAATCGGTTTAGGGGATCAGTCATCCATTCCGTTGAACGGTTACGCGATCCAGTGTCGGGTAACCACCGAAAATCCCGCTAACCAGTTTTTGCCCGATTACGGGCGACTGACCAACTACCGTTCGTCCGGTGGAACGGGAGTCCGCTTGGACTCCGGCAGCGCATACACAGGCGCGCTCATCACCCCCTATTTTGATTCTCTTTTGGTGAAGGTCACCGCTCGGGCTCCGGAGTTTGAGGATGCTGCCCGCAGGATGTTGCGAAGCTTGCAGGAATTCAGGGTTCGCGGTGTTCAAACCAACATTCCGTTCCTGATCAACCTGATTGCCCATCCAGCATTCCTGGACAGTAAATGCACCACGCGTTTCATTGACGAGACGCCAGAGCTTTTCGAATTTCCCGTTCGCCAGGACCGTGCCAGCCGCCTGCTGCGTTACATCGGCGAGATTATTGTCAACGGGCACCCGGAAATCGGTTCCAAAAAACACCCCGCGGGTTTGAAGCCAGCCAACCCTGCTGCCCCCCCTGTCGGCGTAGGGGACAGCGTTTCCCCGCCCGCTGGAAGCAGGATCCGGTTTCTTCAGGTAGGTGCGGAAGTTTTTGCGCGCGAGGTGCGGGCTGAGAAAAAACTGTTACTCACCGACACGACTTTTCGGGATGCCCACCAATCCCTTCTTGCCACAAGGCTTCGCAGTCATGACATGTTGAAGGTGGCGCCTTCCTACGCGCATCACCACCACGATTTGTTCTCCCTGGAAATGTGGGGCGGGGCTACTTTTGACACGGCCATGCGGTTCTTGAAGGAGTCCCCCTGGGATCGCCTAGCTCGGATGCGTGCCTCGGTGCCGAACATTCTTTTCCAAATGCTTCTCCGTTCCGCCAGCACGGTAGGCTACACCAACTACCCGGACAACGTGGTTTACGCGTTCGTCAAGGAAGCATTTCAAGCCGGAATAGATCTCTTCCGTGTATTTGATGCGAACAATGGTTTGGAAAACCTGACCCTTGCGATTGATGCGGTGCGCAAAACCCAGGGTATCTGCGAGGCGGCAATCTGCTACACGGGTGACATCACCAACCCTGCACGAAACAAGTTCACCTTGGCTTATTATGTGGGGCTTGCCCGTGAATTGGTCCGTCGCGGCGCCCACTTCCTCGCAATCAAGGATATGGCGGGATTATTGAAGCCGACCGCGGCCAGGATGCTGGTCCGGGCCTTGCGCCAGGAAACTGACCTTCCGATTCACCTCCATACCCATGACTGCTCCGGCGGCCAACTCGCCTCATTGGTTTTGGCCGCTGAGGAAGGGGTGGACATCGTCGATGTTGCGATGGCTCCGTTTTCCGGAATGACAAGCCAGGTGAACTTGAACGCTTTGGTGGAGGGATTGCGGGGCCACGATCGTGACCCATCGATCCGGCGGGAGCATTTGCAGGCCACTGCGGATTATTGGGAGGCTGTTCGCCGGATGTATTGGCCCTTTGAGACTGGCCAGTTGGCTCCCGCAGCCGACATTTATGAAAATGAGATGCCGGGTGGACAGTCCACCAACCTGTATCAACAGGCTGTTTCCTTGGGATTGGGAGACCGGTGGCGGGAAGTCTGCAAAATGTATGCCCAGGTAAACATCCTGTTCGGTGACATCGTCAAGGTAACCCCCACTTCCAAGGTGGTTGGTGATATGGCGCTTTTCATGGTGGGCAACGGCCTCAGCCCAAAGGACATTCTCGAAAGTGGCCGCGAGCTTTCCTATCCGGAATCGGTGGTTGAATTCTTTGAGGGGCGATTGGGTGAACCCTATGGTGGATTTCCATCGGAATTGCGCAAACGCGTTTTGAAAGATCGGAAGCCCATGGAGGGCAGGGCGGGCGCAATCCTTCCACCTGTGGACTGGGAAAAACCGAAAGCCGAATTGTCCAAGGTGCTGGGATACTCACCCGACAACCGTGAAATTCTGAGTCGGGTCCTCTATCCCAAGGTGCATCAGGATTATCTGGAACATCGCTTGAAATACTCCGACACCAGTGTTCTTCCCACTCCGGTCTTCTTCCACGGACTGACCGCCGGGGAGGAAACCAGCATTGAAATTGAGAAGGGAAAAACCCTGATCGTTCGATTTTTGACGGTCGGGGAACCCCATGCCGACGGCATGCGAACGGTGTTTTTCGAGTTGAATGGTCAGCCCCGTGAGGTCGTGATTCAGGACAAGTCCCTGATGGGTAAGGGGGCAGCCCGAACAAAGGCAAATCCGTCTGACCCGCTGCAGGTGGCTGCTCCGATGCCTGGGCTGGTTTCCAGGGTCCTGGTTTCCCAAGGTGACAAGATTCAGGCCGGCCAGAAATTGTTCACGCTGGAGGCCATGAAAATGGAGACAACCGTTTGTGCCTCCAACCCCGGAGTAGTTGTGGAGGTGGCCCTTGGGGCTGGAGCCCAGGTTGAGGCTGGAGACCTGGTGGTCAAGCTTCAATAGTTTCTCGAGCTTTTGGGGTGGTGGTTGAAGCCCTTACTCAGGGTGGATTAAGATCAAAGAGTTCAGACCGACTTTCAGAAATAACTATTGGGATGGTGCCGAATGTCGGATGTAAAACTTTCGATGACCAAAGGGCCGGAAGAGGGAAGGGTTTATCCCCTTGACAAGGATTCGATTGTCTTGGGGCGGCAAGCTGCTTGCGACATTGTCATCCCGGTCACTTCGGTGAGTCGGGAGCATGCCAAGATTATTCGGGCGGATGGCTCGTTTTTTCTCCACGATAATGAGAGTCGGAACGGTACGTTTCTCAACAACAATCGGGTGGATGCGAAGCTTTCAGAATCACCCCTTCGGAATGGTGACCGGATTCGAATCTGCGATGTCGAATTCACAGTCTCGGGTCTGGCAGAGCAGGAAACTGCAATTGCCCAACCCATCATGGAGGAGGTTGAGGCGGAGGGGGGTGAGGAGGATGCGCCCAGCATCGAGGCGACAGTCGCGAACAATAACCAGGTCCTCGAGGCTCAACCTGCCGAGAAATTACGTGGCCTGTTGGAGATCAGTGGCAACCTTAGCAAAACCTTGGAGTTGGAATCCCTTCTCCCGAAGGTTGCGGATACCCTGTTTCAGGTGTTCCGCCAAGCTGACCGTTGCTTCATCATCCTGGCCGATGAAACCAACCCTGCCAGGCTGATTCCTAAGGTCCTGAAGACGCGGCGGCCCCAGGATGAAACCAGTGCCCGGTTCAGCCGGACTATTGTCAAGCGCTGCCTGGAGTCAGGAGAGGCGTTCACCGCGGATGATGCCAGCCGTAGCGATGCGGTCGGTATGAGCCAAAGTGTGGTGGATTTCCGAATCCGCTCCGTGATGTGCGTTCCGCTGATCGGTCTTTCCGGCAAGCCTTTCGGGGTGGTTCAACTCGACACCCAGGACCGCGCCAAAAAATTCAACAAGGATGACCTCAGCCTTCTGTGGTGTGTCGCGAACCAGGCATCGATCGCCCTTGAAAATGCCAAAATGCACCAACGTGCCATCCAGGAGGCAAACGCGAAAGCTTCCCGCGACGCAGACATGAAATTGGCCAAGCAGGTCCAATCCAGCTTCCTTCCGGAAAACGAGCCCAACATTGGGGGATATACCTGCAAGGCCTATTACAAGTCCGCCCAGGAGGTGGGTGGGGATTACTACGGATACACAGAATTGCCAGGCGGGCGTCTGGCGATTGCGATTGGAGACGTGGCCGGCAAAGGTGTGCCCGCAGCCCTGATCATGGGGAAAGTATCTTCGGAAACCCGGTTTTGGCTTTTGACGGAACCCGATGTTGGCCAAGCGGTTTCCAAGATCAACACTGTCCTTTACCCGACGCTTGAAAAATTGTCCAAATTCGTAACGTTTGAAACGATCGTGATCGATCCTTCGGCCAACAAGCTGGTCGTGGTCAATGCCGGCCACATGCTACCGTTGCTGGTTCCTGCTGATGGTGGCCCGATCAGGGACGTGGTTGCCGATGACATCACCGGGCTTCCATTGGGTGTAACCGATGAATTTCCCTTTGAATCTCAGGAGTTCACCATCAATCCTGGTGACAAACTCCTCCTGTATTCTGATGGGGTAAGCGAGGCCATGAGCGTGAAAGGTGAGCAGTTTGGCATGGATGCCATCAAGAAGGTGATGGCTGACAATCTGAAGGCTGACCCCTCGGTTGTCGTAGAAAAATTGGTGGAGGCACTGGACAAGCACGCAGCCGGTCGGGAATACCCCCATGATGACATCACAATCGTTTGTATTGGACGTTCCAGCTGATCTTTGATGGTTACGTGATCCAAATGCGAGGCGAAGATGAGCCAACCGAAATTTTCGGGGTCTCCTTTGGCGGTTCCCCAAAAAGCCAAACCCAAACCGGTCGAGAACACCAAAAGGCAGCCTCCCTACCATGTCATTTTGCTGAATGACGATGATCACACCTACCAGTACGTGATTGAAATGTTGATGGCTTTGTTTGGGCACCCCCCCGAGAAGGGTTACCAAATGGCGCGCGAGGTGGACGAGAATGGCCGCGTGATTGTCCTGACGACGACCAGAGAGCATGCTGAATTAAAACAGGAACAGATCCACTCCTACGGGCCCGATCCTTATCTAGGCAGGCCCTGCGCCGGATCGATGACCGCAGTCATCGAACCGGCCGCCTGAGGAAAGCCGCTATTTGGTTAATTGCCGTTGAGAATTTGGAGACTTGCCTCTTCAGCGCGCATCCGTACTTCCTGGGAAGGATCGTTGAGCAGTTTTTGTAATTCAGGCGCATGATCGATTGATGCCTTCCCAAAGCGCCCAAGAACTCTGGCAGCATAAGCCCGCACTTCCGGATTATTATGTTTCAAGTTATTTGCAATTTTGGGTAGCGAGCCGGAAGCGCTTGTGCCGATCGCTTCGATTGCCTTCATGGCGATAATCCTAAATTCAGGGTCTCCCTGATCCAAAACAAGGCTCAAACCGGGCACTGCGGCGCTGGCTTTGGTCTCGAAATTCTTCAGGGCGTTTACGGTTTGGATTCGAACATCCACATCCGGGGTTCCGAGCATCCTGACTAGAACCGGGACTATTTTTTCATGTTTACTGGGGGCGATCATTCCCAACACTCTTATGAGATTGGTTTGAACATAGATGTCCTCTTCGTCGCCCAGTTCTTTGAGGAGGGCGTCCAGGAGCCGGTCCCTGTCAGAATCCCGCAGTTCCTGGAGTATGTCAGGGAGCCCGATGATTGCCTCAATCGATTTGGCAGTGGTCAATCGAATCATTGGTTCCTTGTCAGCCAATCCGGCAAGGAGGGCCTGAAGGATGGAGTTTGTTCCTTCTTCAGAGATTGGAAACACTTCCAGGTCACGCATCAGGTTCTTGGGCGATTGCAATCCTGCCAGAGATTCCGCTTTGGCGAGCCGGGTTTCCTGATCAAACATTTTCTTCCGAATGACGGCAAAATCTTCCAGCAGCAGCAAGGATTCCCTGCGTGCGACAATGTCCTGTCCCGGACGAAGACCCAGCGTCAGGATTTGGGCGGAATGGGTGCGCAGGGTTTTGGCCATTGGCAGCAGTTCTTTTTGATCCTGGCGAACGACTGCGATTCGGCTGGCAAAGACATCATTTCCCTCTTGGATCGAGGGATCCAAGTCCCTGACTTGGATCACAATGTCGCTGTCCACCATGGCCTCGGTTAGTTCATTGACACAATCCGAGCAAAGTAATGAAACCTTGGGGGATGGATCAGAGAGTCCAGCTACCGCGGGAGGGATCAAGGTAGAGACGACTTCCAAAAAATGGGTTCGACTACGTGTCAGTTCTTCCAAGTTCAGGGCTCTTCTTTGGCGTACCAAGGTAGCGATGCTATTGGCCCGGGCCTTGATGGAATCCGCAGCAGCTAATCGTTCTGTTGCCCCGTTTGGGGAGTTGGATTTACCTCTGAAAATCTCTTCAGCCAAAGCGCCCAAACGGCTTGGGTTTGAATCGATTCGGCCCAAGCAGTAAAGGGCGTCCGCCCTGACGTCGGAATCCGATTTGCAAAGCTCGAAGAGTTGGTCTTGAAGCTTTTGGAATGCTTTTCTGAAAGCAGGATCCCTGGCAACCGAGCGCTCCGCTCCACCAATGGAGGAGGAACCGGAATTGACCGACCCGGTTTCAGCAATAATCCTGGCAGTTTGTTTGCGGACCAAAAGGGAGGGTGACACCAAACCTTTTTGGGAGGTTGCCACAAATTTCTCAAGGGCCGAATTGAAAATTTCCAGGTTGTCTCCATCCAGATATTGTCCTTGCCACTCGGGCAACAAAAGTGCCCGGGACAGTTCCCCCGATGAGGTCATTTTTTCAATCAGATCCAGGCTGGTTCGTACCCGGTCGGGCGATGGTGCCTCCAACTTAACCCGAAGCTGGGATACGTAATCAGGTGGCAATGGGCCGGCGTTGAGAAATCCAGGAAGTGGGTTGAATAAAGCCAGAAACAACAAGGAGGATTTCCAAACCTTTGGTGACAACCAAGAAGGGATTTGTGATTGGACTTTGAATTTGTTGAAATCGCCAGGTTTGTTTTGCATGATCGAAATCCTGATTGCGGCAAGATCGGGAAAGTATTGCTTACGGAATTCCTCCCGCCATTCGCAGAACTCAAAACAGAAGGAAAAATTTGACCAAAAAGTTTGAATGGGGAGGATGAACCTTGGGAAATTAAGATTATCGTTTAAAATTTGATATCAAATAAATTATTTGGAACTGTCTCTTATACACATCTCCGAGCCC
>CAWUOE010000027.1:0-17470 GCA_963923355.1 uncultured Gemmataceae bacterium
ATAGAGGGTCTTTTTGGTGTCAGCCTTACCGTCCCCGTTGTCATCCTTCAGGTAGAGGATCTCCGGGGCCTGCGCCACCAGGATGCCGCCCCGCCAGGGCAAAAGCCCCATGGGGAAGCGCAGGCCATCTGCGAAAACCACGGATGTCTCGAACTTGCCATCCCGGTTTTCATCCGTGAGGAGGCGGATGCGGCCGCTGGCGATTTCGCCGGTACCCACGCCACCATTGGGGTAGCCCCGCATTTCTGCCGCGTAAAGCCTGCCATGTTCATCGAATGCGGCGCAGACCGGATCGATCACCTGCGGCTCGCTGGCGACCAGTTGAACGGCCAAACCGGGGGCAACCACCATCGCCTTTTCCGCATCGGCGCCACTGAGCGGGCCGACCGCGGGTTTCAGGTCCTGGGTGGTGGACAAAAGGGCGAGCGGGAGCAGCAGCGGCAGGACGGCCATGGGCATCTCCAAATTCAGTTACTTCGAGAGTATCCCTGTTTGGCGGGGGGCACAACCTGTGCCACACTGGCAACATGGAACGGATCGATTCAGGCCTAAAATCCACGGTCACCCTGGTAGGGGTCAGCACCCGAGCCATGGCCTGGAGCGCCACGCGCGCCGGGGAGCGCCCCCACTGCCTGGACCTGTTCACCGACACCGATTTGCTTGCCTTGCCGGGTGTCACCGCCCATCGCCTCAGCGATTGGCCTCCCGTTGGATTGGAGACCCTGCTGCCTGCTGGTATTCCCTGGGCCTATGGGGGTGGCTTGGAAAACCATCCGGGGCTGTTGGCCCAATGCGCCGGCCGGGCCCCCCTCTGGGGCAACTCGGGCAGGCCCTTGCGTGAATCTCGCTACCCCAAGCGATGGGGACATCACCTGCGCCGGGCCGGGGTGCCGGTCCCCGACCTGAGGGTGCGCCCCCCTGCCGGAGAGGAATCGGAATGGATGATGAAACCCTACCAGGGGGCAGGGGGGAGGGGCGTCCATCCTTGGCCTTTGGGGCCAGGAAAAGTCGTGTCCCCCTGGCGCTTTTTCGCGCAACAGCGTGTGTCCGGCCTGAATGCCTCCGCGGTGTTCGCGGTAGGGTCGGCCGAGGTGATGCTGCTGGGCGTGACCGAACAATGGGTGGGGCAACCATGGCTGCATGCCCGTGGATTTGGCTACTGCGGTAGCGTGGGGCCTGTGCAGGTTGGCCCGGCCATCTCATCGCAGTTTCAATCCTTGGGTGCGGCTTTGGTGGGCATGGGACTGCGTGGCATCGTGGGAGTGGACCTGATGCTGCAGGACGACAGTGCCTGGGTGATTGAAATCAACCCGCGTTGGCCGGCCAGTGTGGAAGTCCTGGAACGTGCCTCCGGCTTTTCGGCATGGGCCTGGCACCGGTGGGCGTGTGCGGGAGGAAGCAGGCCAAAACCGATTGCACAGCCTGGGCAAACCGTGGCCAAAGCGATCCTGTTCGCTCCGGTCGACCTGCAATTCCCGGAAGGTTGGCCGGTCGACCATGAGGCTTGGGCGGATCTGCCGGCGCCCGGCGAGAAAACCCCGGCGGGGTCACCCGTTGTCACCTGCCTTGCGTCGGCCCTTGCGGACAATCTTTGCCGGCGGCTCATCGTCGAACGAGTCCACCTGACTCTTGGCCTTCTTGGCCTGGGAGGCCACATCTGTTATTGAGCCTGATTCGCCAGGCGGGGGTTCATCACGCAAAACGAGCTGGTCCCACCACGAGGGGTCTTCCTCGAAATTCACCTCCAGATCGGCGCAGGTCACCATGGCACCCCGCTCGACATCCTGGATCTTGATCTGGAAGGCCAGCGTGCGGTTTTGCTCGATGTCAAAGCCATGCAGGGCCTCTTGCGGGATCAATGCGCCGAGGGTGTAACCACCCCGCTCGAGTCGTGCCCTGAAAAAGATCTTGCTGGTGGGAATGGCGGGGGCTTCCTCCAGCGCCCGGGGGATTTTCCCCTGACACAGGACCGGCTCTGTCTTGTCACCACCGCCTCCCACCGGCAGTAGATGCAGCAGGTGGCAGTAGGCGTTGGCCCGCTTGCCGCTCAGGCCTCCGCGGGTGTTGATCCACAGCGACACGCCGTCGGCCAGGTGGGGGCGGGATGCGTCTCCCTCCGCGGCTTTGGCCTTGCCGGTCACTTCCACCACCACGGCCAAGCCGGCCGAAGACCAGCCGGTTTGCACCCTGACCGGGCAACCCGGCTCGCCCATGGCGGTGAAGGGGTGCAGCGTGCAGCCATCTGGAAGTGGAACGCCTTTTTTCAGTCGCTGCGCCAGATCGGCCACATGCCAGCAGGGCACGCGGGTCTGGACCATAAGCGCCCCGGCGATGAGTGACATCAGGCCTTCTCCCTTTTCACTTCAACAGGCTCCTGCGCAGCACCTCGCCGGCCTTGTCAAAATAAGGCTGCCAGGTGATTTCGGGCGACAGGGTGTCCATGCAGTCCCGCACCTTTTCCAGGGTGTTCAGCGCCATGTGCGGGCAATCATTGCAGGCGCAGGTGATTCCGGGCACCGGGTGATAGCGGTGCCGGGGGAAACGGTGTTCCAGTTGCCAGATCATGTTGGGTTCGGTTGCCACCAGAAAATCTGTCGGCTGCTCGATGCCACCCACATGGCGGATGATCGCCTCGGTGCCGCCGATGAAATCGCTGTGCGCCAGGATGTTGGCGGGGCATTCAGGGTGAGCCACGGTGATGGAGGCGGGGATTTTCTTCTTCAATTCGATGAGGGCCCCCACGCTGAAGATCTCGTGCACCATGCAGGCCCCGTCCCACAGGATCATCGGCCGGCCGGTGACCTCGCGGAGGTACTGTCCCAGGTGGCGGTCGGGAACGAACAGAATCTCCTTGTCCTTGGGGATGCGGTCGATGATCTCCCGTGCGTTGCCCGAGGTGACCACCCAATCACACAGGGCCTTGGTGGCAGCAGTGCTGTTGATGTAGGTGACGGTCTCGAACACCCGGCCGTTCTCGCGCAGCATTTCCTGGTAGCGGGCCAGGCGCGGGGCGGGGCAACTGTCCGCCAGGCTGCAGCCTGCCTTCAGGTCGGGTACCACCACGGTGCGGGTGGGGTTGAGGATCTTGGCGGTCTCGGCCATGAAATGGACGCCGCAGAAAACAATGACCTTGTTGTGGACCTTGGTGGCCTCACGCGCCAGGTGCAGGCTGTCCCCGGTGATGTCTGCCAGCGCCTGAATCTCCCCCTGCTGGTAGTAGTGCGCCAGGATGACCGCATCCTGTTTCTTTTTCAGGGCCTGGATTTCCGCCACCACATCGGTGACCAGCTTCGATTTGTTGGCTTCAGCAACTGCTGCCATACCGCACACCTCATCACGGCGCCCCGGGTGGGCAACCTTTACTTGCTATCATAGTTCATTATGTTGATAGGCCCACCCCGATCCCGGGGTCCGTTCTTTTGGTCGGGAGCATCCAATCGTCATGAATCCTCCGGTGGAGACCATCCGTTTGCTTGGCGGCCTCACATTGGTTCAGGCTGTGAAAGTCTCGGGAATGGCTGACACGGGAGGCGGGGCCAAGATCCTGATTCGCGACGGCGGCGTGCTGGTGAACAACCAGGTGGAACTGAGGCCCGGGCGCAAGTTGCAGGCCGGTGACCGGTTTCAGGTGCCCGGCGGGAAACCGTGGCTGGTGATCGCTTGAGCCCGCCGGCCGCGGATGAGCCAGGTGCCGAGCCGGAAATTCCGCTGAACGAACCTTCCTTGTGGATCGACCCGGCGGTTCCTGCGTGGAAACGCGTGCTGGGTTTGGCATGGCCGGCGCTGTTGCAGCAAATGTTGCATCTGACGGTCAACCAGACCGATCGCTGGCTGGCAGGCAACGCCGCCAACCTGGACCCAAACCAACAACTGGCTTTGCAGGGTGCGCAAACCACCTGCTTCTACCTCGCTTGGGTGGTTTCATGCTATGGCGTGCTGGCCAGCGTGGGGGCATCCGCACTGGTGTCGCGGCTGGTGGGAGCGCGTGACATCCGCGGGGCCAACCTCGCGTTCCACCAATCGATGATCCTGGCAGTGCTGCTGGGTTTGCTGGGTGGCTTGCCGGGCCTGGTCTGGCTGGACCCTCTGTTGGGTGCCCTGCAACTGGAAGGCCTGTCTCTGGAGTTCGCGCATGATTATTTGAGCGTGACGCTGACGCTGCTGCCCTTTCAGTTGCTGCTGAGTACCGCCGTAGCCAGCTTGGCCGGCGTGGGAGACACCCGTACCGGCCTTTGGATTCTGGCTGGTACCACGCTGGTCAATCTCCCTTTGGCCTGGATCGGTTTTCGGGGAATGGGGGCTTGGCAGGGACTGGGTTTTGCCGGCATAGCCTGGGGCACGGGCCTCAGCCACGCGTTGGGCACGGTGGCGGCGCTGGCGGTCCTTTGGCGGGGCCGCAGTGGCCTGAAGGTGCTGCCCAAACTGTTGCAGCCTGACTTTCCCATGCTGGGCCGCCTGCTGCGTGTCAGCCTGCCTGCCGGGGCGGATAGCCTGTCGCTGGCGGCTGGGCAGCTCCTGTTCCTGTCGGTGGTGAATCTGTTGGATGACGCCTCGAAGGGGGCGCATGGCATCGCGCTCGGTTGGGAGGCCTTGGGATATTTGAGTGGCGCGGCTTTCGGCGTGGCGGCGACCACACTGGTGGGCCAAAACCTGGGGGCCCGTCAACCCGCCGAGGCGACGCGTTGCGGCATGACCGCCTTTGGCATGGGTGCCGTGACCATGAGTCTGATGGGCGTGCTGTTCTTCACCAATGCGCAGGGCATGTTCCGTTTTTTCTGCCCCAGCGAGGCGCAGACACCGGTGGTGGAAGCGGGTGTACCCGTGTTGCGTCTGGTCGCTTTTTCCATGCCCATGCTGGCCAGTTGCATCATCTTCACCAGCGCGTTGCGCGGAGCGGGGGACACCCGGTTTCCGCTGCTGTTCACCTGGGTGGGTTTTTTCGTGGTGCGTTTGCCTTTGGCCTGGTGGCTGAGCCGGGAGACGGTCCAGATTTTGGGCCTTCCCCCCCTCGATGGCTGGAACCTGGGACTTTTCGGCTGCTGGCTGGCGATGCAGATCGACATCAACCTGCGGGGGCTTCTGTTCCTGGCCCGGTTTTTGGGTGGCCGGTGGCGCAGGGTGAGGGTGTGACAGGATAAAAAAAGCGATGCCACAGCCAATAAAAGGCCATGGCACCGGGCGATTTTAACTCGAACTCACAGCTTTGGCTTTTTCGCCGCCCAAGGCTGTATCGTTTCAAAGCCGGCGCTGGCTTGCAGCACCAGGGCGTCCTGGTGCCAACCGCCGATGATGTGCAGACCCACTGGCAGCCCGTCTTTGGTGAAGCCGGCCGGCGCGCTGGCTGCAGGGTTGCCTGTCATGTTGAACGTGGGGGTGAAAGGCATCCGAGCCAGCAGGCCGGGCACGCGCCCTTCCAGATAGGTGGCCGGGGTGCCATCGATCTCCATGGGGATTTTGTCAAACGGGAAGGTGGGCACAGCGCAGACCGGCGACAGCAGCAGGTCGTATTGGTCGAAGAAACGCTGAACCGACTGGAAAATACGATCCTTCATGGCCAGCGCCTCGGCCATTTCCACCCCGGTGATCTTGGCACCGGCATCCATTTGAGGCACCAGGGTGGCATCGATCCAGTCTGGATGATCCTTGAACAGGTGACGCTTGGAGGCGGCTGTGGTGTACCAGAAAGCTTCCCACTCCCGGAGCGGGTTGGGCCAGTTGGGCGAAACCTCCTCAACGATGCAGCCCAGTTCAGTGAAGCGTTTGGCTGCAGCACCCACGAGTCGCTTCACCTCCGGATCCACCGCCTTGATCCAGCCATAATCAAAGGTGATGCCCACCTTTTTGCCTTTGAGCGCCTTTTCCCATTCCTTGACCGCCTTCGAGAATTCGGGTGCGGGCGAATCGATCGACAAGTAGTCCAGCTTGCTGGGGCCGGCCCAGACATCCATCAGCAGGGCGCTGTCAGCAACCGTGCGTGTCATCGGCCCGTCATGGCCCACGCCGCATCCCGCGCCAATCGCCCCCGGGTGGCCGATCCGGCCGACGGAGGGCTTGAACCCGTAGATGCCGCAGCGGTCAGCCGGGATACGGATGGACCCGCCTCCATCGGACCCGTGATGCAGCGGTCCCATACCGGCCGCGCAGGCTGCACCCGCCCCGCCGCTGGAACCGCCCGAGTTGTACTCGAGATTCCATGGGGTGGGACAGTTGGGGCCCAGCAGGTTTTGGGTGATATCGATGTGGGCGAACGCGGGAAGATTGGTTTTGCCCAGAATCACCGCGCCCGCCTCGCGTGTCAGCCGGGTGAGGTAGGCATCGTCCTTGGCCGGTGCGTTTCCGGTGATCCTGCTGCCGTTGGTGTTGGGCATGCCGCGCACGGCGGTGCCATCCTTGATGGAGACGGGAACACCATGCAGCGGGCCAAGGGCACGGCGCTGCATCAATCCCCGTTCCGCATCCCGCGCGGCTGCAAGGGCACCCTCGTGATCCACATGCAGGTAGGCGCGCAGTTTCGGGTTCACCGCGTCGATGCGCTTCAGAATGGCCTGTGTCAATTCCACCGGGGAGAGCTTGCCCGTGCGGATCAGGGCGGCCAATTCGGTGGCTGGTTTCCAGATAAGGTCCTCACCGGTTTGGGCAGGCCTGGCCTCCTGGCCCGCCAGTGCAGCTCCAGCCACGGCGGCACTGGACGCAAGAAATTCACGGCGATTGGCTTCGGGATCCTGGCTCATGGAAATGCAATGCCTCAAAAGGTTTTCTTTCAGAAATCCGGAAAATCAGATGTTTCCTGGTTCAAGGAAAACAATCGCTTTTGGGGAGTATAGAAACCGGCAATAGGACAGGCTAATCCGTGACAGTTTCGGAAACGAAAAAAGTGCCAGGGTCGGTTTCCAGGCTAAAATCGCCAAAGGAATTGGGTGTAGAAAATGGCTCCTGATCCGTCGCGGATGGGGGCGAAATAATTCGTTTGCCGGTAATCTACCTCGCAACTCCATTGGACGCTGCGGTTGATGTCCCAAAACAACGAGGTGAAGTAGGTCTGATTCCGGTAGGGCTGGTTGGCAGGCAGGTCGTTGGGATTGGGATTTTCCAGGCCATAGCCGGCGTGCCAGTGCACCTGATCGGTCAGATACCAAAAAGCCTCGGCCCAGAAACCGTTGCTGCGCACCGCTTCCTTCGTGACCGGGTTAAAGACTTGGGCAATACTGGCCATGTAGGTGCCCAGGCCCTGACCCATGTAGACTTCACCCACCAGCCCGAACGATCGGGTGAGATTGATCCGGGTATCGATGGCTCCACCCCAGACATTGACGATGTTGCGCGGCGGGGTCGGGTCGGTGAGGTCACTGGGCTCCCAGACGGTCCTGGTTGTGCGGACCTGACCCACCACGCCCGAAATCCCTGCCTCCATCCAGCGTTCCTTGCGACCGCCCGTCAATTCTTCCACCTCGCCAAACCCGTTGTTCAACCGCGCCTCGATGTTCGGCCAACCGTTGTCCTCCGTGTTTTGCTTGTTGGCATCGATGAGGATCGTGGAAATCGGCTCGCTCAAGGCCAGCGTCACGGTTTGTAGCGTGGATTCCATCAGGTGGAAAAAACGTTCGGCGCGAATCTGCCCGCGGAATGTACCCGGGTTGCCCGAGGCTGCCAGCAGGCTGGTGGGGATCATCACCGGATCGCGGGGGGTGAAAACATCCGGCTGCAGGCCGACAGCGAATCGCCAATCCTCGTTTTTCATGTCGGCAAAGGCAACGGCGGGCAACAAGCCATAGGTGTCCGAAGTCAGGCTGCCGTTTTGCAGGTAAATACGGGTGAATGCACCCGTCTGGAAACCGAACATTTCCGGACCGCTGAAAATACCCTGGAAATTGGTCTGACGACCATGCAGGTCGAAGGTGTTGGTGTTCAGCCCGTAAGGCGAGGCCGGAAACATCAGCAGCGGGTTCCAGGGTACCAGCGCCCGGGAAGTGCTGGCGATTCCCAGCAGGGAGAAGTTGGCTTGCAGAACCAAGGAGCTTGTGTCGTTGAACAGCGAAACCTTGTAGCCTTGGCCGGCAGAATACCCGGCTGGCTGTGGGTCCGCGGCCAGGGCCCCAGGCACCCCGCCGCTGAACTGGGGCGCGAGCGGATCATGCGGGTCAGCCGAGGGCGGATCGGGAAACAGCGTGTTTGCTTTGGTTTCTACAGACCCCGTTGGTGGTTCTTCCGCGGGGTCAGGGTCCTGGCCCCTGACGGGGGTAATGGACAGCGCCAGCAAGGCTGCAATCACCCAAAAAGGCAAAGTCGGTTTGCGATTGGATTGATTGCCCCAATGCATGACCGTTTCCTGAATGGTACGCTTGCCCCTTGGGAGAGAATCGGTTGTTAGATTGGGAAAAGTTCACCGACTTTGAGTTGTTTCGGGCCGTTTGGTGTTCTTTCAGCAAAGCAAACCCAAAAAAGGATCAAGTTTCATCCGCGATTTGCCGAAGGCCGCGTGCTGGAGCCGCCCAAACCGGTCAAGTTTCAGCAAATCGGAAGAGCCATCCGGGCTGGCGTAGCGGCTTGAGTGAATGGATTGGCGGTTTTTTCCGGATAAAAAATATCTTCAGATACTGGCTCCCCCAGCACCATTTCCCCCGCCACTGCGGTGGCGTGCACCCGGACCAGCTTGCGCCGCAGGGCTGGCAAGAGGCCGCGCAGGCTGGCGCGCACCCCGCGGCAGGCGGTGCCCTGCACATGGCCCGGGCGGGCCTCGTCGGCGGTTTCCACCAGCACTTCCAAAACCTGACCAATCAACCCTTGGCGGTATGTGTCGGCCAGCGAGGCTTCCACCTTCGCGGCGCGGCGCATCCGGTCGTGGATCACTTGGGGCGGCACCTGGTCGGGCAGGGTGGCAGCGCGGGTGCCCTCCCGCGCGCTGAAGGCGAACAGGTGCATGCCGGCAAAACCCGCCTCGCGGGCGACGGCGCAGCTGGCTTCAAAATCAGCCTCGGTTTCTCCCGGATAACCCACGATCAGGTCGGTGGTGATGGCGGGTTGGTCCAACAGTTCCTTGGCCATGGCCACCTGTTCCAGAAACCGGCTGGCTGAATAGCGCCGCCGCATCGAGGTCAGTACCCGGTCCGAGCCGCTCTGCAGGCACAGGTGCAGGTGGGGTACCACGCGGCGGTTGGCTGCCAGCGCCTTCAACAGGCTTTCCCGGGCCTCGGCGGCGTCCAGGCTGCTCAGTCGGATGCGGAATTCGCCGGGAAGGGCCTCCAGGCGGTCGAGCAGGTGCCACAGGCGGCTCCACTGGTCGCGTGGCTTCCCTTTGCTGAGATCAAGCCCGTAGTGCCCCAGGTGGATGCCGCCCAGGACAATCTCGCGGTAGCCCGTTGCCACCAGCCCTGCCACCTCGCTGACAATCTCCTCCATGGGCCGGCTGGAAAACCTCGGCCGAACGGTGGGAATGATGCAGTAAGCGCAATCGAGCAGGCAGCCATCCTGCACCTTCACAAAAGCTCTCTGGTGACCGGCAAAACCGCGGATGCCGGGCAGGGAATCGGTCACTCCCCAGGGTTGCAGGTCTTGTGCCAGCAGATCCTTGTCGGTCACCACACGGCTGACGCCCGAAAGTTTGCTGATCTCTTCAGGGGCCCGGGTGGCGTAACAACCCATCACCACAATCTCGCCACCTGGTTGCTGCCGGTGCAGTCGGCGGATCAGATTGCGGGCCTTCACATCCGCCTCGTGGGTGACGGTGCAGGTGTTCACCAAACACAAGTCGGCCGGTTCCTCGGCAGCCGCTGGCAGCCAACCGGCATGCTCGAGCAACTCCTGGGCGTATTGGGTCTCGTATTGGTTCACCTTGCAGCCGAGGGTCACCGTCCGGAAGCGCTTGGGATGGGCAGGGGCCCCCAGGGCTTCCGATGGCTGCTTGGGTGAATGAACACGGTCTGCCATATTGTGCTAGCCAAAGCGTATAAGGCTGGTCAGGTGCGGATTTTCCCGGGAAAAACGGCCCTAACAAGGATTTCAGGCCCGGGAACCGTCGCCGGTTTCCTGAATGGATGATAGCATGCATAGTCCTGCCTGTTCGCCGGTTTTGTACCCACGCGAGCCCAGGCAAACCGGCCCACGATGCGATTTCGGGATGGGATCATGGCGGTTCAGACGCTGACAGAAAAAATATTGGCCAGGCATGCCGGCAGAAGTTCGGTCGAACCGGGCGAGAATATCTGGGTGGATGTGGACATCCTGATGACGCACGATGTGTGCGGACCCGGCACCATCGGGGTGTTCCACCAAAATTTCGGACGCGAGGCCAAGGTCTGGAACAAGGACAAGGTGGTCATCATCCCCGACCACTATATTTTCACCGCTGACAAGATGGCCAACCGCAATGTGGATGTGCTGCGGGCCTTCGTGAAGGAGCAAGGCCTTCCCCACTTCTATGACGTGGGCAGCGAGCGCTACAAAGGCGTCTGCCATATCGCCTTGCCCGAGGAGGGACACACCCGCCCCGGCGAGATCCTTCTGGGAACCGACAGCCACACCTGCACCGCGGGTGCCTTCGGCGAGTTTGCCACAGGTATCGGCAACACCGATGCCGGCTTCGTGATGGGCACCGGAAAAACCTGGTTGAAGGTGCCTCCCACGCTGCGCTTCGTGTTCAACGGCGACCTGCCGCCCTACCTGATGGCCAAGGACCTGATCCTCGCGGTCATCGGCGATATCGGCTGTGATGGCGCCACCTACCAGGCCATGGAATTCGATGGTGATGGTGTTTATGCCCTCAACATCGAGGAACGCATGACACTGTGCAACATGGCGATCGAGGCCGGAGGCAAGAACGGCATCATCGCCGCCGACCAGAAAACCATCGACTTTGTCAAATCGCGCGACAAGGCTGCCAAACCGTTCGTGGTGGAGAAGTCCGACGCGGGTGCGCGCTTTGCCCGCGAGTTTGTCTACGATGTGAAGTCCCTGCGACCGGTGGTGGCCAAGCCCCACAGCCCGGACAACCGCGCTTATGTGGACGAGTGCAAGGGAACCCGGCTGGACCGTGCCTACATTGGTTCCTGCACGGGCGGAAAAATGACCGACTTCCGGGCCGCCGCCAAAATCCTCGCTGGCAAGGAAGTGAAGATCGACACCTTCGTCGTGCCCGCCACCACCGAGGTGGCCCGCACCCTGAAAACCGAAAAGCTGGGCGGCAAGACGCTGGAGGAGGTCTTCCTGAACGCGGGGGCCAAGATCGGCGAGGCCTCCTGCGCGGCCTGCCTCGGTGGCCCCTCCGACACCTTCGGCCGGCTCAACCAGGCCATCCGCTGCATCAGCACCACCAACCGCAATTTCCCCGGGCGCATGGGCCACAAGCAGGCCGAGGTCTTCCTCGCTAGCCCCCTCACGGTCGCGGCCAGCGCCCTGACCGGCCAGATCACCGATCCGCGGGAGTATGTGTCGTGAAGCTTGAGAACATCATCCAGGGCAAAGCCTACGTTCTGGGCGACAACATCGACACCGACCAGATCATCCCCGCCGAGTTCCTGACGCTGAACCCGGCGATCCCTGAGGAATACCGCCAGTTTGGCCGTCACGCCCTGGCCGGCGTGCCCGCAGCCCAAGGTGGCCTGCCCAAGGGGCACGTCCCCTTCCACCAGAATCCCACCGACCTGGTGAGCGGTTATCAGATTATTGTCGCCGGGCGGAACTTCGGCTGCGGCTCCAGCCGAGAGCACGCCCCCATTGCGCTGGATGCCGCGGGCATCAAGGCGGTGGTGGCCGAGTTTTATGCCCGCATCTTCTACCGCAATGCCGTCAATGGCGGGTACATTGTTCCTGCCGAGACCGCCGAGCGCCTGTGCGAGAGGGTGTGCACCGGCGACGAGCTGCGCATCAACCTCCAGGCCTGCACGCTGGAAAACCTGACCACCGGCGAGAAGTACAGCCTGCGGCCCCTGGGCGAGGTGGTTCCGATCCTGGAGGCTGGTGGAGTGTTCCCCTATGCCCGCTCCAAGGGAATGTTGCCTGCCTGAAGCCGAGGATTCCGGCCGGGACCTTTCCCGCCGGCACACTGGTCCCGGGGGGTGACTAGGTGCGCATCGACTACAACGGCCTGCCCGGGGACGGAGCTCCGTCCCCTTCCAATCGCCCCGACGAGTCCCCCCTCGAAAACCGCCGGGCCCGCACCTTTGCCGAGATGCTGCTCGACCGCATCCAAGGCATGTATCCCGGCAATTTCCATCCCCGATCCTTCATGGCCATTTCGGGCAACGACGAGGAATCGGTCCTCAAGACGCTGGACAGCCTGTACCAGGACGGCTTGGTTGAACGCACCCGCGACGAGGCCCTGCCCAACGAACTGATGGTTCGGCTCTCCGAAAAAGGGCGCGCCCTCTACGCCGACCCCGTGGCGTTGGCCCGTTGGCGCGACGCGCGCGCCATCACGCGGGACACCACACGGCGGATGCTGGGATTGGATTCTTTGCCAGGCGGTGCGTGGTCTTCCCGGTTTTTGTGGGTGCTGATTCTGCTCAATTTCGCCTGGGGGGCTTGGCTGGCCTGGGACGCAGGGCTGCTGGGGGAATACATCCATTCTCCCGACCAGCCGGGGCTGAACTCCATCCACAGGGCCATCGGGGCGGCCGACGCGGTCACCCTGGCCGGCGGTCAATGGTGGCGCCTGCTCAGTTGCGTCCTTGTCCATTTCGGACTTCTGCACCTGGCCTCCAACTCGTTGGGTTTGCTGGCGGTGGGCTCGCTGGTGTCGCGCATGATGGGGCCGGCCGTGGTGATGCTGGTTTTTGTGATCGCCGGGCTGTGGGGTAGCGGTTTCGGGGTAACCTTCCAGGCCCAGGCCACACGCGACGGTATCGCTGGTGCCAGCGGGGCCATTTGCGGGTTGATGGCGGCCTTCATCGTCTGGTTTGTGACGCACCGGCACGTCCTCGAGCCCAAGGTGGCCAAACGCTTTGGCTCACTGCTGATGATGGATCTCCTTCTCATCACCGGTATCTCCCTGATGCCGGGCGTGAGCGGCATGGGGCACCTGGGGGGTGCCTTGGGTGGAGCTCTGGTCGCATTGGGCCTGTTGCTGTTGGGCGATGGGGGCAGAAAGGCCTCCTGGCGACCCCTGGCCGGGTCGCTTTGCCTGATGCTGGCCGGGGCCGGTGCGGCCGCGTTGGTCTCCTCGGCCATGCAGGCCGCGGTACCACAGGCGGAGACCATCCTGCAGAAGGCGGATGCGGCCTACCTGAATCAGGGGCTTTATCCTGAATTTGCCACCATGCGGGTAGAATACAGGAAACTGGTGCTGAATTTTGCCGAACCATTGCAGTTGCGGGACAAGTTCCGCCGCAACCGGGAAATGGCTGCCCAGGCGGTGGACAATCTGGAACCCTTCATTCCCAGGCAAAAACAGGTGCTCAAGGCCTGGAAGGAAGTGAAGCTGCAAAGCGAGGGAATGAGGGTGCTGGCCCAGCGGGCTGTGGATTTGTTGGAGGCCAGGGACCGGTATGTTGAGTTGCTCAACGAGGCGCTGCGGCTGGGCCGTGAGTGGCCCATGGAGCGCGACCGGGAGGTCACCGCCGCCCGGAAGGCCTGCCGCCAGGCCAAGGCCGCCTACCTGAAGCAGGCCAGGGAACTGGGGCTCGCCTCGGAAGACATTTCCGAAATGGACGACCCGCCCGAGGAAATCAACTGACCGGCCCGCGGCGGCAGGACGACCAGGAACGAGCCATGTTCATCCCGATTTCCGATGACAATTCATCCCGGCGCTCGGTCCCCGTGCTGAACTTCATTTTCATCGCGGTGAATGTGCTGGTGTTTTTCGGCCTGCAACAGGGCAAGGATCTGGGCAACGCCTTCACCCAATCGTACTCGCTGGTGCCCCGTGAAATACTCACCGGCAAGGATGTGATCACGCCCGCCCAGACCGAGGTGGTGAGTCACATGGGCCGCGAGGTGGAGGTCACCGTTCCGGGACTCGGCCCCACCCGCCCGTCGGTTTACCTCACGCTGTTGACCAGCATGTTCATGCACGGCAGTGTCATGCACTTGGTGGGAAACATGATGTTCCTGTGGATCTTCGGCGACAATTTGGAGGACGCGCTGGGAACTGCCACCTACCTGGTTTTCTACCTGGCCTGCGGGGTGGGAGCCGGCTTGGTGCATGTGGCCACCACTTACTTTTTCAAAGCCAACCCGCTGGTGCCATGTCTTGGGGCCTCCGGTGCGATTTCCGGGGTCCTGGCTGGTTACCTGGTGCTTTTTCCCCACAACACCGTGCATGTTCTTTTCCTCCGCAGCATTGTCGGGGTGCCCGCTTTTCTGGTGGTGGGTGGCTGGTTTCTCTTCCAATTGGTCAGTGCCTACCTGTCCCTGTCCAGCAGCGAAGGGGGCGGGGTGGCGTACGGTGCGCACATTGGCGGATTTTTGATCGGCATGCCCCTGGTTTTGCTCCTGGGAGGACGGCGCCAGCGTATGAACAACCCGAGCGCCTGGGGCGATCGATTTAGCTGAAGTCCAATAGGCCCACATAGTTAGGCGGCAGGATTCTGGCCCAAACCCATGGTCCCCCATGGCTGAATATTTTCGTCTTTTTTTCTCAAGTTCACCCCGCTATACCGCCGAGCGCTTGCCAATGGATTGGCAAAATATGCAGGCAGGGATGCCGAGATGAAATATAAATTTTGGGTAGTTAAGGCGGCTTGCTTCAACTTTGCGGCCTTGCTGCTCGGTTGCCAATCCACACAAGGCCAAAGCCCGATGGTGATGACTTTGCCCCCGGGCACCATTGGCAAGAAGCCGATGGGCAATCCGGTGGCAAGGGCACAATCACCCGACGCCCCGGTCCCAGGGACCAACCTGCGGATCCCGGCATCCAATACCGGGGAATTGCCAATCATCCGGACTTCCTATTACGAGGGAGCCCCGGTGAGCTTGGCGGCCAATACCGGTTCCAGATCAGTCCCTTCGGAAAAGCCGTCGGGGGGCAATGTCCTGCGCGATCTGTTCAATTCCACCGCCAAGTTGGGTAGCCAGTGGGGCAACCAGATGCGGCCTGCCACGGTGGTGGCTGCCGGCGGCAGTGTGACCAATCCCTCAGAAAACAGGGGATCGCTGAAAAATGCCCTGGTGGTGCAAACCAACAACCTTCAACCCATTCCGGTGAGTCCCGGGAACGGCCTTTCGGCCGAGCCCGCCCTGATGGTCAACCGCGCCATGGCGGCCTACCAGAAAATGGATGGGGTGATCGTCCGCTTCAGCCGCCGGGAACGGATCAACGGCAGCGAACATCCCGAGGAGACCATCCTGTTGGCCCTGCGGCGCGACAGCTTTGCGGTGCACATGAAATGGCTGGGCAACGGGAGCACCGGCCGCGAGGTGTTGTACAACCCCAAACTCGATGATAAGCGCATGACCGTGGTGACCGCCCCGGGTGACATTCCCTTCATGTCGGGTGGCAAACGGATGGCGCTGGACATCAACAGTTCCCTGGTGCGCGGTTCCACCCGCTATTCCATCACTGACACGGGTTTTTTGAGCATGATCAACCGGCTGGCGGCCAGTGTGGAGGCCTTCAACCGCGGGGCTTACGCCGGCGGTTCGGTGACTTCACTGGGAGCGATTCGACGGCCCGAATTCCCCGGCGAAGTCGATGCGGTGGAAGTGAAAATACCCGCTGGAGCCGAACGGGAATTCCCGGGTGGCGGCAAGCGACTGATGTGCTTCTCCCGTGAGAACAACCTGCCCATTCTGCTGATCACGTGGGACGAGAAGGGGCAGGAAATGGAATACATGAAGTACGACCGCTTCCAATTCCTGCACCTGGATGATGAGGATTTTGACCCGGATTTCCTTTTCCCGGCACCAGGCAAGGCGAAATCTTCTGCTAACAAATAGTTGCTGCCAGTTTGGCAGTGATTCTGGATCGAAACGAGCAAGCTGGCAGGCAAAACCTAGGTTTTGCCTGCCAGCTTGCTCGTTTGTCCCCTGCAAATCCCGAAATCGCCATGGTTTGTGGCGGAGGGAACGCTTGGCACTCGGCTTGCTGACAAAATTAGCGGACTAGCCGTTGTGTGCTGGAGCAAGAAGAGCCTAACCTTTGCCGGAGGTTGCACTTTTGTAGGTTAAGAGTGATGGGTTGGCTCATCGCCACTCGTCACCCGGAACCAAGGAAGGGGGTGGGTGCGGATGAATGGAATCGACACTCACCCCAAGGATTTCTCCATCCTGATCGCGGATGACGATTTGGGATGCAGGGAAGTCCTGCGCGAACTGGTGGAAGGGGTTGGTTATCGCACCCTGCTGGCCGCCAGCGGGGAAGAGGCTCTGGACTTGGCGAGCGACGCGGAGGTTCACCTGGCCCTCTTGGACATGAATCTGCCGAAGCTGACGGGGCTTGAGACCCTGCAACTGGTCAGGCAGATGCATGCGATGCTTCCGGGCATTCTGGTGACGGCTGACAACAGCCAAAGCCTGATGCGCGAAGCCCAACGGTCCAGCGTGTACAGCGTGTTGCCCAAGCCGGTCCGGAAGGAGATGGTGCTTGGAACCGTGGCCCGCGCCCTGCGCAAGCATTACGGTGGCGCCTGACCTGAGCACGATGGCTGAACGACTTTGCCGATTGTTTGTGAACTTGGAATCTGGAGAGAGCAACGATGAAGCTGCAGCCCCTGAATGACAAAATCGTCGTCAAGCGCGAGGAGGCCGAGGACAAGACCGCAGGCGGTCTCTATCTGCCGAGCGCCGCGCAGGAAAAGCCCCGCCAAGGCAAGGTGGTGGCACTGGGCGCCGGCAAGCACCTCGACGGTGGCAAGCGCGCGAAATTCCAGGTGAAGGAAGGGGACCGTGTGCTGTTCTCCTCCTACGCCGGCAGCGAGGTCACCGTGGACGAGGTGGAATACCTCATCATGACCGAGGAAGACATTTTGGCGGTTGTGAACTGAAGCCAGTCCAAAAGCCAAAGCGAGGGGCCCGGTTCAACAAGAACCGGGCCCCTCGCTTCATTTATGCCATGCAATCTTTTTGATCCTTAGCGCCCGCCACCGGGTGGGCTGGCGGATGGTCCACCCGGGCCTCCAGGTCCTCCGGGAGGACCGCCCCGTCCACCGCGGCCACTCCGTCCACCGAATGGGCTTTCACCACCCGGGCCTCCCCCTGGGCCACCCATGCCGCCGGGCCCGCCGCGGCCACCGCGCCCTCCGAATGGACTTTCACCGCCGGGTGCACCGCCAGGGGGTCCCATGGAACCCGGTCCCCCTCTACCGCCGCGACCTCCAAAGGGGCTCTCGCCGCTGGATCCACGCATGCTGCGGTCGCCCCGATCCCCCCGTTCACCACGCCCTGGCCGCCCGCTATCTCCTGGGCTGCCGGAAGATGCGGAAGCCCTTTCCTTATCCTTGGCCTCCCTCATTTTCTCCTTGTCTTTTTCGTTTTCGGATGCCGATCCGCTTGCTGTATTTCTGCCCCGGTCGCCACGGCCCCAATCCCCGCGGTCTCCGCG